>JAIOPS010000001.1 GCA_021413775.1 Candidatus Kaiserbacteria bacterium
ATTGCGTACGAGACCTGGGAGGCGTATGTGCGGATTGAAGAAACGGTGACGAACAGGTTTGCGGACATCCTTGTGGGACTCGCGGGATTTATACCCGCATTTTTTCTCCTCGCGCCGCTCCTCGGTAGAAATCAGCTCGTCCTCTCATTCGCAGTCATACTCGTCGCGGACATTGTCATGAGCATCTTCGGCTGGCGCGCTTCGCAAAAAGCCGCCGAACTTCAGAAGCGCATGCACCAACGGTACGTGATGCAGCGGGAGCTTCTCGCGAAGCAGCAGAAGCGTCTGAAAGAAAGATTCCGTAGATGACCGAGTAGTCCGCACTAAAGAAAATCGGCACGACCCTTGTGAGAGGTCGTGCCGATGTCGAATACAGAGCGTGAGAACGTCTCCGGGCTTTTACTTGGCCTGGAGGGGAGCCATCTTGCCGGTCTGATAGGCGTTGATTGCGTCGTCGGCCAGCACGATGCGATACATCTGGTCGAGCGCCTCCTGACCGCGGGTCGACTTGTCACCGACGCGGGCGACGAGGCGCTGCGAGGGAATGCCCAGCAGCGAGCTTACGACCACCGAGCGCACGGCTCCGTCTTGCCGCCAGGTGTCGAAGCTACGCAGAATATCGAGCAGCTTCTTCTGCACGCCGCGGTAGGCTTCGCGTCCCGACGACACATGGTCGACAATCTTGTCGTAGATGTTGAGCGTCGCGAGGTCGGGATAGGCTTCGGCGATGGCATTGAACATGCCGCCCCCTTTGCCGAACCCTTCCTTGTCGTAGCGGCCCTTCACGGCGTCGGTGAGAATCTTGTTGAGCTTTTCGCTCTTGAGATTCGCAACGCCGAGCTTTTCGTAGAAGCCGCTGATGTAGCTCGACAGTTCATTTTGATTGTCGAGGTATTGCGTCGAGAGACGGTTCTCGTACTGGACCGCCGTAGTCCGTAGGTTGTTGACGTAGGCGTATGTCGAGAATCCGCCGATGACCAGCACGGCAGCGACGGCGAGCCAGATGAGCCAGCCCGGAATCGATACCGCTTTCGTCTGTGCTTGAGTCGTCATGAGCTAAGTCCCTTTCTGTTTCGTTTTCAGGTTGAAGTGCATTAGGAGCTGCCGGAATATCTCGTCGCCATCAAAGGCCGCACACCCTGCCCATGCCGCGAGGCCGAGGAAGAATATGACGATGATGATGACAACACTTTGTCCGGTGGTCGGCTGAATTTCCGAAGACAGGTAGAGAAATCCGCTACCGTTGTCTGTCGGGTCGTTTGCCGTCATGCTCACCCGCGCGAATTTTGTCGCACGGTCGGGTTGGCCCCAGAGCAGCTGTGCGAGCACTCCGCCGTTGCGGTCGGATACGACGGTCAACTTCTTCCCGTTCACGGACGTTCCCTCGCGGAATTGTCCACGAACGGCACCGAACACGTTCTCCGGTGTTATCAGTACGCCTTTGAGATTGTTGTTGAGGGCGACCAATAGTTGCTCATTGCCGAGGGGCATGCCGGTGAATGCGCGTGCCCATGCAATCGTCTTGCCGTCCTGTGTGCCGACGACAATACCGATTCCATTCTTGCTAAACGTGTCTCTGTCGAAGACCTCCTTGTCTTGCCAGTACGCTTTTACAGAGTTCACGTACCGGTCCGGGTTCGCGTTAATTGCGTCGTTGCGTGTGATTACGAATTGCAGGTCGCCCTGCAATTCGCTCCCGAGTGCCGCCGTCAGATATTCCAGTGACTGTTGCCAGTCACGGGCATCTTCGGGTAGGTAGCCGATGAAGTGAGCTTTGTCGGCTCGGTAGAAATCGTGAATGGTACTCGCGAGGCGCGGAAGCAGTTTCATGTCGAGAAATTGCTTCACGTCGGGCGAATACTGCTTCAGATTCGTGATATCGCTCGCGTAGATGTAATTGACGTACGAAGAGCGAGTCGTAGCCGGCCCTGGTCGACCGGAGTCGATGCGACGTTTTGCGGCAAGCCAGAAATCCGGAATGCCCGCGCCGGCGTTTTGGATGACGTAGTCCGGGATATTTTTCCCCGTACGCCACCGGTGCTGGTTCGGATTGTCCGGAAACCGATTGGTCGCGATGCTGTAATTGCCGACGGTTGTCCGGATTGCATAATCCGACTCGACTGTGACGTAAGGACACGAATGGTAGCGTATTTCCACTGTCCAGCACGTATCCTCGTTCTTCTCGCCGCACGAGTAAGAGACCGGTACCGGGTACGGATCGCAGTCGTAATTGTGGCGGCAAGCGCTGTCGCGATAACAGGCAGTGTCTGCGCGCGCAGCTTCGGACTCCCAGCCGTTCAAGTATTCGTTGAACGTCAAAAGATTCGAGCGCGCGGCATAGATACCGATTTCCGCCGTGAGCGGCGAAACGACGAGCGCCATGAGAACCATCTCTACGATGAACTCGAGGCGCGTGATGCGGTATCGGCCCGTCTGTTCGTAGTGCTCAAGGTAAAACTTGAGCGCGAGACCCGCAGCGGCAACCGCCGCCAGGGAGAAGAGAATGAGGTTGAGCATGATGCCCCCGTTCTTGTCCATGTATGTGAAGGTTCAGAATCCAACACGTTCTCTACCATAAATTTACATAGAAGTCAATTTTCATAGATGATTCTCGGCACGAAAAAAGCGGCTTTCGCAGCATATATGGGTAGTGAATATATGTACAAATTGCGTGTTCTGGATTTAAATCCAAGACGAGACACTTCTTAGAGAAGCGCATGTATCAGCGGTACGTGATGCAGCGGGAACTTCTCGCGAAGCAGCAGAAACGCTTGCGCGAACGTTTTCGAAAGTAAAAAGCACCGCTCTTCCTCGCACAGAAGTTTTTTACACCCGATAGTTCTCCGCGGACCGAAGGGCTATAAAACTACGGGTTGCGATACTGGGGTCTCGAGGAGAGTAAGCGCATTTTTGGCGGGACGTATCACTATGAAGCGTTTCTTCCACGCGCTCAGAAAGTCCGCAGTCGAAATCTGCCTGTTGCCGGTCTTGGCGGCCGGGTCATTGTAGTAGAGGACGCCGTCCTTGATGCCGTCTATCACGACCAGGTGCGGTATGGTGCTTTTCGGGTCGAATTTGTAATGCACCGAGACGATGACCGGCCCGTCCTTCAGGTGTTCTTCCAATTGAGCGAAAGCGACCTTCGTGCTCGATTTGCCCAAGTCGTAGCTGGTGCCGTTCAGGCCGTATTTCTTGCTGAGCTGGATGAGACC
>JAIOPS010000018.1 GCA_021413775.1 Candidatus Kaiserbacteria bacterium
GTGGACGGCGGATACGTTGCACCGCAGCCTCCGCAACAGAAACCGAAAATTGAAGGAGTGCAGCGTGCGCGGCACGCGTATTCGATTTTGCTCTGGCAGGAAACTCTTCCGAAGCCGTCCATCGATATCGCCGCATACAAAAAGGAACTCACCGAAGCAATCGGGGAATCGGAGATGGAACGCTTCGCATCACTTCCGACACCCGAACAGGAGTCCATGCGCTTTTCCGCCGAACTTCTTTTCGCGGGTGTGGACTCCATCGCGAAAGAGGCGGAGGCGCTGCAGCACGCGCTCCTTTCAGACAAACTCAAGAAGGAGGTCGCGGCCATGTCGGACGCCCTCCAGAAGGCGGAGCGGGAGGGGAACGAGGCTGAAATCAAACGTCTTATGGACGAGTCGAAGTTATTAACAGGTAAGATTGCACGTTTGCACGATTCGCGGTAAAGTGTGCAACTACGCTGTTCTGTTCAAAAGGCTTCCGCCTGATGAAATAAACAGAGGGGCTAAGACGTAAGAGACATATGAATCGCAGCTTCCGGAAGACGGGGCTGTTTTCACGTGTATTTTCATACCTTGGGCACTATGGCAAAATCAAAAACAGCAAAAAAGAATAAGCCGAAAAAGGTGAAGAAGACCTCCTCCATTTCGCGCGCGACGAAATCCGTCCGCCGCGTAAAGAGCCGCAGCTCGGCGACTGCCCGTGCTTCGCGCATGCTCGTCGCAAAACCGACGACATCGAAAGTGAGAAAGCCTACGCGCGACATGTTGCCGCCGCCGAAGTCCGGCATCCGCGGAAAGTCACAGGACAAAGTGGACGCGCTCACGAAGCTCGGCCGCGAACGCGGATACATCACCTTCGACGAAATTCTCCGCGAGTTTCCGACGATTGAGGACAACATGTCCTTGCTCGAGGAGATGTACGAAAAATTCGGCACCGCCGGCATCGACGTGCTCGAAGGAGGCGGCATGCTCGAAGACACATCCGCGACGGAAATTCTCGAACGCAAAAAGTTGCAGCACCGCCGCTCTGACTCTTCGTACGACTCCGTACAAATGTATCTCCGCGAAATCGGTCAGTACCCGCTCCTCAACGGTCTCCAGGAGCGCGAGCTCGCGCAGCGCATCGTGGAAGGGGACGATGAAGCCCGCTCCATTCTCGCCCGTTCCAACCTCCGCCTCGTAGTTTCCATCGCCAAAAAATACGTCAACAGAAGCCCCGATTTGACGCTCCTCGACCTCATCCAGGAGGGCAATTTGGGCCTCTTTAAGGCCGTCGACAAGTTTGACCACACGAAAGGCTACAAATTCTCGACGTACGCCACCTGGTGGATTCGCCAGGCCATCACCCGCGCGCTCGCGGACCAGTCGCGCACTATCCGCATCCCGGTGCACATGGTGGAAACCATCGCCAAGTACAAGCAAAAGGTGCGTGAATTGAGCCAGCACCTCGGCCGCGATCCGCTGCCCGAAGAAATCGCCGCGGAAATGGGCATTGAAGTCGACAAGATTTACACCATACAGAAAATCAATCAGGACACCGTCTCGCTCGAGAGTCCGGTGGGCGAAGACGACGATGAGCGCTCCACGCTCGGCAGCTTCATCGCCGACGACTCTATCGCCGCGCCCGACCAGGACGCTTCCCGCCGCATCCTCAACGAACAGATGACGACCATTCTCGACGAACTTTCTCCGAAAGAGAGAAAGATTCTCGAAATGCGCAACGGCCTCACCGACGACGGTGTGTGCTACACACTCGAAGAAGTGGGACGAGAATTCGGCGTCACTCGCGAGCGCATCCGCCAAATCGAAGCCAAAGCCCTCGAGCGCATCCGTTTCCACGAACGCGCCAAGCAACTCCGCAGTTACTAAATCTCCACTGTTACGGATATCGGCAAGTGGTCAGATGCCCCCGACTTTCCGACTTTGGCATCGGTGGTTTCGTCGGAGCGCTGCTCGTGTCGGTGTTTTTCAGAACCGATGAGAGTTTTTGTATGGGATAGCTCTCCGGCGTCGCATTGAAATCACCCATGAGTATCGTGTGCTCTTGCGGCAAGAGCGTAAGAAGCGTATCCGCCTGTTCATCCTGATTCTTCGATGGTTTTTGATGCGTGTGCAAGAAGTGCGTGCTGAAGACGTGCAGAATCTTTCCGTTAACTTGAATATCAGCTTGTGCAGCCCCGCGACTGTCCTCCCTGGAGAGGTTGTGCGTTTGGCTTGAATTAATGGGGAACTTGCTGAAAACCGCAGGGCCGTCGCGGTAGACCTTATCTTTGAACTTTTTCTCAACAGGCATGAAAACGTATTGGTACCCGTGATTCTGCAGGAATGCGAGTACAGGGCGTTCAGTGTCGTCATCTTTAACCTCCTGAAGACCGATGACATCGGCGTCCTGCGTCTCAAGAAAATCCACTAATTGTTTAAAATTGCCGTCAATCCAAATATTCCAAGACAATACCTTGAGCCGCATGCGGAAATGCTAGCACGCCCACATAAAACGGCACCGCAGTTTTTGTACAAGGGTAGCCCTTGTACGCGTACATACAAAAACAAAGCGGCCGGGCTCGAGGCCCGGCACGCTGGATGCTGAATCAGCCGTAGTCGAGGCGGTCCGAGACGCGGTCAGCGATGTGGTCGATGGCGGCGACAATGCCGACCGCGA
>JAIOPS010000003.1 GCA_021413775.1 Candidatus Kaiserbacteria bacterium
CATAGCCACTACTTTATCACGGCCAAGAAGTAGACGCTCAAACAAAACTTGCGCACGTGCCGCGTTCTATATATAGTGTGCCGACGCCAGAGATGGCGTTTATCGTTTAGTGAGCCGAGCGAAGAGAAAGCTTGCTTGCTCTTCCGAGCGAACGCGAACGAAAAGGGGGTAGTCCCCCATTATTAATTAATAGAGCGAACGGTTAATTCTTCTCTGCCGGCAGACACGGTAGCGTAAGCAGAGAGGTCCGAACGCCCCATTACATGGTTACAACAGACACTGAGGTGAAGGGTGCACAGTCCGATGAGGTTGAGGTGGTAGCAGAAAAGCAGGGCCCGATGGCCGATTTAATGGTGGAGGCTCCGAAGCCTCCGATGCTCGATGATGTCGTCGAGGGTCCGATTATCGCGCTCGGTCGTGCGCGTGTCTTCGTTGATTTGCACCCGTTCGGTACGGGTATCATCTACGGCCGCGAATACCTCTCGGCACGTGAGACACTCAAGAATGTAAATCTCGGCGATACCATCACCGCAAAGGTGGTCGGTACCGACAACGCCGACGGCTACATCGAGCTCTCGCTCCGTGAGGCGCGTCAGGCACTCATCTGGAACGAAGCGGAAATCGCTCTTCAGAAGAAAACATCATTCGAGCTCCCGATTACGGATGCCAACAAGGGCGGTCTTATCATCAACTGGAACGGCATTCAGGGATTCCTCCCCGCCTCCCAGCTCTCCCCCGCGCACTACCCGCGCGTACCGGACGGCGATAAGGACAAAATCTTCACCGAGCTCAAGAAGATGATCGGTACGAAAATAGAGGTCATGGTCATCACCGCATCTCCGAAGGAGGCGAAGCTCATCTTCAGCGAGAAGGGCGCAGGTACGACCGAACGCGCGAACCTCGTCGAGAAGTACCAGGTCGGCGACGTCACTGAGGGCGTTGTGACAGGTGCGACGGAATTCGGCGTCTTCGTGAAGCTTGAGGAAGGACTCGAAGGACTCGTGCACATCTCCGAAATGGACTGGGCGCTCGTCGAGAATCCGAAGACCCGCTACAAGGCCGGTGACAAAGTGAAGGTACGCGTCATCGAAATCAAAGACGGCAAGGTGTCGCTCTCGATTAAGGCTCTCACCAACGACCCGTGGAAAGTCGCGGCGGAGAAGTACAAGAAAGACCAGAAAGTCGAAGCTGTTGTCATCAAGTACAACAAGCACGGCGCGCTCGCCTCAATCGAGGAAGGCGTCGCAGGTCTCGTCCACATCTCCGAGTACGGCAACGAAGAGGAACTCCGCGCGAAACTCGAGCTCGGCAAGGTATATCCGTTTACGATTACCTTCTTCGAGCCCAAGGACCGCCGCATGACCCTCAAGCCGGTCATCTAACACACATACGAAAAGCATAAGGGCCCGTTGGCATTTTCGCCTCGGGACCTGTTGTGTTCTTGGGGTGGACAGTGTACGTCATTCACTGTCTCCCGGTTGCGTTTTCAGAAGCGGCGCACAGAGCTTCAGGAGTTCATCAGCGATTTCCTGCGCCTCCCGGGCACGGATGCCCGGATTCGGAAACGTGACGTCGAGCAACCGCGCGGCGTACGCGTTCCAGCTGCCGTTCGGCAGCGGCAATTCGCCGCAGCGCTCCTTGACGAACTGATACGCATCGATGCGCCACGTCCAGCGCAGCACCTCGTTGCCGTGAAGGAGCTGTTCGCTCACTTCCTTCTGCTTCTTCGCCTCCCCGATAAGCTCGTCGAGGCGACTACCGATAGTCATGGCAATCCTCCTTCGAGGGCAGCCCATCTGCCTGCGGGATAATGTAACAAAATCGCTCGTACGTCAATTGAAGCGATTCATCGCTATCGCATACCCTCCTTCCATGATCGTGGCGATTGCATCACCTGTTTCCTTGAATACTTTTTTGAGAACGTCCATCTCGGCATCCTTGAAGTAGCCGAGGATGAATTTCTCGACATCGGCATCGCCTTCCGGCTTGCGCAGCTTGCCCGACGGCGTCGTCGGAGACACCCCTACGCGAATACGGACGAAGCGTTTCGTCTTCACGGCCCGCGCAATGCTCTCTATACCCTTGTGCCCGCCCGAGCCGCGGTCAAACGATATTTTTATCTTTCCGAGCGGCAGGTCCAGGTCGTCGTAGACGACAATCATCCTCTCCGCCGCTTTGACACTCTTCACATACTTGAGGAGTGCGGAGCCGGATTTGTTCATAAATGTGTCGGGGAGAATCAGCGCGAACAAATTCTTACCCAAACTCCCCTTCGTCACCTGCGCTTTCGCCTTGGAATCCTCCCTCCAGGCGCTTGATTCCGTGCTTTTGGCGAAATGTTGGACCGCCATGCGACCGGTGTTGTGCCGTGTGTGATCATACTCTTCACCGGGGTTGCCCAAGCCGACAATAATCCATGCCATAAATCGTTTCCATAGTATCGCGTATCTCGATACGTGTATAGAAACAAAAACGTGCTCATGTTCGCGCGCTTCCCGCACACAATGCGGAAATTTTTCCCGCAAAATAATTCTGCGCGCAAAAAAATTGCGCACGAAACGTGCATGTGCATCAAAAAAGCGACGCGACATTCTAAACAGTTGGTGTCAAGCCGCCCGTCGAGTTAGAATGCTTGCACATGAGTGATCCGGTGATGCAAAAAAGTTCATCACAGGAAAATCCATCCTCCTCTTTTACCGATTCCGCACAAATGCCGGAGTCAAAACGTTCGCTTGTCATCTACACTATCGTCGCAATCGGCCTCGCGCTCGTCGTGCGCTTCTTCATCGCCGCTCCATACATCGTTTCCGGCTCTTCAATGGAGCCGACGTTCTTCAACTTCCACTATCTCATCATTGACCGTGTCTCCTATCACTTCGGCGAGCCCCAACGCGGCGACGTAATCGTCTTCGACCTCCCTCAGGACACCTCGAGAGCCCTCATTAAGCGCGTTATCGGTCTGCCGGGAGAGACGGTAATCCTGAAAGACACCGCTGTGACCATCGTAAACGCCGCTCACCCCGAAGGATTCACCCTCTCCGAGCCGTATTTGGACCCGAAAGACCTCGGTGGTGCCGACAACATGACCGTTACGCTCGCCAAAGACCAGTTTTTTGTCCTCGGCGACAACAGGCGCGTCTCCGCGGACTCGCGTATCTGGGGCACGCTCCCGCGCGAAGACATCGTCGGACGTGTATTCCTCAGGCTCTACCCCGTTACCGACATCGGCATCCTTCCGGGCATTGCGCGATACAACAACTGACTCCGATTCATTACTCATAATTACCCCTCGTTATGATACGACTCAAAGACACGAAGCATCCCAACACCGCCGAGTTTCTGGATTCCGCTATCCGAGTCGCTGAGTACTACGGCTTTTCTCCGCTCGATGATATGCGTATCTCGAAAGAGAAAGACGCGAAGATACGCGCGGCCACTTCGCGCGCCGAATCCGAGATAACATTTTCGCGCCGCGATGAGCGCGGATACATCTCCGCCGCGAAGCGCGCAGCGGCTGCCGCGAGGACATTGCGCCAAGGCGGCGGCACGAACAACAACTTCCTCGCGTGGAGAGTCTCGGGAGGGCAAGGAAGCGTACCGCAACAAACGCTCGAGCTGCACGTGGTCGGCTCGTCGAGCGCGATTGCGGAAGCGATTCTGCTTGTTGTCGCCAACGCCATCGCGGAGGAGGCAGGACTGCGCGCGCGGACGCTCTCCATCAACAACATAGGCTCCTTCGAATCCTCCAACAGGTACGTCCGCGATGTGGGACTCTACTTGCGCAAACACATTGAATCGATTTCTCCGACGCTTCGCCCGCGAGCCGTGGAAGACCCGCTCGGTACACTCGTACAACTCATTGAGAAGGGCCACCCGGCAGCTCCGCGCGCACCGCAATCCATGGAGTACCTCACCGAAGAAGAGCGCCGCAAGTTTTGGGAACTCCTTGAGTACCTCGAAAGCTTCGGACTCGCGTACGAGCTCTCTCCGCAGGTCCTCGGCAGCCGCGACTTCTGGGCGCACTCCCTCTATGAGCTCTCCATGCTGGACGAGGAGACGGGAGGCCGCCTCGCATTCGCGACAGGCGGACGCTACGACCCGCTCGCAACGCGCTTCACCGGCGCGCACACTCCGGCCGCGATGATAGCTATCAACGTCGAGATACGCGGCAAGGCGCGCACACCGCGCCGCGCGCCGCTCCCTCCCGCGATTTACTTCGCGCACCTCGGTCCCGAAGCCCGCCGCCGCTCACTCACCGTGCTCGAAAGCCTGCGCCACGCTGAAATACCCGTCTATCAGTCTCTCCTCTACGACAAAATCGGCGAACAGATGGTCCGGGCACGGGAATTGGGCGTGCCGTACATTCTCATCATGGGATACAAGGAGGCCATGGAGAACACGATTCTCGTACGCGAAGTCGCCACCAATTCTCAGGAGGCAATCCCGATGGATGACATCAGCAACTACCTCAAGCGCCGCCGTATGGGAGCCGCGAAGGTCGAAGCGAGAGTCTAGAGACAGGTGCCGGGAAATCACGGTCCGGTTCATGCGCGGCCCGCCTCTCACGAGGCCGGCCGCTTGCCTTTTTCCCTCTTTTTCTATATAGTCTTCCGACATGTCAATCAACGCAGAAGTTTCGAAATCCGGCTCCGAAAGCGCCCTTTCGACCATCCGTAAATTCTCACGCCGCGTGCAGGGAACCGGTCTCGTAAAGACCGTCCGCGCGCAGCGATACTTTGAACGCGAAAAGTCCAAGACCGTCAACAAGAAGCGTGCACTCAAACTCATCAAGCGCCGTGCGGAATACCGCCAGCTCGTAAAGGAGGGCAAAGTCATCGAAGCAGCTCCCCGCCGCGGCATGCAGAATCAGAACCAGTCCCAGGCACAGGCCCAGGCGCAAGCCCCGAGCACTTCTCAGGCACGTTTCGGTGAGAACACTCCCATCGCCCGCTAAGGCCCGCGGTAGCCGCGCTACCCCTCCTCTCATGGTAGATATTACGAGAACTGTCCGCGGCTCCATTCCGCGGTTACCGTTTGAAGACATGGCACGGCACGTGCTGGGGACCACGTACGAACTCTCGCTCGTTATATGCGGCGACAAGCTCGCACAGCGCATCAACTCCGAATACCGCAAAAAGACGTACTATCCCAATGTGCTCTCTTTTCCTCTCGCGAAGAATGAGGGTGAGATGTTTTTAAATATCAGGAAGGCGGAGCGCGAAGCTCATTCACTCGGCGTCAGCGTGCGCGAGCGCACGGCACTTCTCTATGTCCACGGACTCTGGCATCTCAAAGGACACGACCACAGCGACACGATGGAAAAGCGGGAGCGCGAGACACTGCGCGCATTCGGGCTTTAATCGCGTATCCACGGCAAAAAATGATGATGAAGCCGCCATATCGCGGTACAATCGACAGATGCGGAAGTTCTACACCGGTATTGATATTGGTACCTACCACGTAAAAGTGGTCATCTCCGCGCCCGCAGAGAATCCCGACATGCCGATGCAGATTATCGGCACGGGTACCGCATCCTCAAAAGGCATGCGGCACGGCTACATTCTCGATAAAGCCGAAGCGACGAAAAGCATCCGCGAAGCGTTGCAGCGCGCATGCACTGCGGCCAAGGTGCGCGTGACGAGTGCGCGCGTCGCGCTCGGAGGCATGGGACTGGACGAGATTAAAGCGACGGGTGAATTCCCTCTCACCGCTTCCGGCGGCGTCGTCACGGAAAAAGAGATAGACAAAGCAATCGCCGAGAGCGAGAAGCGCACCTCCGGCAAACTCACGAACCGCACGGTCATCCATGCGATTCCGCTCGAATACCGCGTAGACGGCGTAAAAGTTTTCGGAAAACCCATCGGTCTGCAGGGAACGAAGCTCGCCGTCGATACTCTCCTCATTACGATGTTCTCACAGCACTACGATGACGTGATTGAAGCCGTCGAAGCGGCGGGCGTCGAAGTCGAGGGCGTCATGGCATCTCCCCTTGCCGCATCACTCGTTACACTGACGAAAGCGCAGAAAACCGCCGGTGTGTGTCTTGCGAACATCGGCTCCGAGACGCTCTCAGTCATCGTTTTTGATAACGATGTCCCTGTTTCCGTAAAAGTATTTCCCGTCGGGTCCGCCGACATAACGAACACCGTTGCACTCTCCTTTCAGATTCCGCTCTCCGAAGCCGAGAGCTTGAAGCGCGGCGGCGTAACGGGCTCGGAAATACCGCAAAAGAAACTTCAGACCATCATTACGAACCGCCTCAAAGATATGTTTACTCTCGTGAACGCGCACCTGCGCTCTATCGACCGTGCGCGCCTTTTGCCTGCCGGCATCGTGATTACCGGCGGCGGCTCCGGTCTCACATCCGCAGCCGATATCGCCAGAGCGACGCTGCGCCTTCCCTCTTCCATCGCACAAATCGGACTCATGCCGCGCAGCGCATCTATCGATGCCACGTGGGCTGTTGCATACGGACTCTGCCGCTGGGCGTTCGCCGAGGATACGAGTGTACGCTCGAGCAGCCTCGGAGAAGTATTTTCCGGTGCTATCGAATCAATAAAGCAGAGCATCCGCTCGCTGCTTCCATAAAAGCGAAGACTCACGGCGGACCGTGAGTCTGGGGACACATATGTGTCGGCTGCAGTACGGCGCTCATGCCGCACAGAATAATTCTGGAACGCTGCGAGTACGCGCCGGTCGCGAAGACGCCCACGAGACCGAGCACGACGACCGCCGTGCAGAGATTCACGATGCGGTTCCTCACGGCGACGTCTCGATGTTCGCGTCGATGACGCGCAAAATCAAAATGACGGTGAGCACACCCGTCACAACTGCCGCGAAGACCGCAAGAAGCCCCGTCATGGCGGCAGTTTCAGCGTAGTGCGCACCGCCGAATTCGACGGCACGCCCGACGAACGTCACGAAGACGTAGCCGGCGATGAGTGTGAAGCCCAGCGCGAAAAGCCCCGATACCGCAAGCGATGCGGTCGCTTTGCGCCATGCGGCTGAACCGGTGTGACTGTGCCCGTGCGGTGCGGCAGCCATGGTGTACCTCCAAAAGCAGTGATTCCTCGGCGAGGAATGCTCCATATACTGTATGACGCAATCGACACATGGTCAAGGTTGCACAAATACCGAAAGTGCTATGATGCCCGTGATATGTCCAAACAGGTTAAGTCCGACGTAGAGTCATTCGCACGAATTCGTGTCGTCGGTGTCGGCGGGTCAGGCGGTAACGCCGTGAACCACATGGTCACCTCCTCTCTCGAGGGCGTCGATTTCATTGCGGTCAACACTGATGCGCAGGACCTCCACAAGTCAAAGGCCAAGAAAAAGATTCACATCGGCAAGACCATCACCCGCGGGCTCGGTACCGGCATGAACCCGGAACTCGGCAAGCAGGCTGCAGAAGAGACGCGTGAAGAAATTCAGGATGCCATCAAGGGTTCCGACATGGTGTTCATCACCTGCGGCATGGGCGGCGGCACAGGCACGGGAGCCGCACCGGTCGTCGCAAAAATCTCACGCGAACTCGGAGCACTCACCGTCGGCGTCGTAACCCGCCCGTTCGGTTTCGAAGGCGCACAGCGTCTGCGCCTCGCGGAGCAGGGTCTCGCAGAACTCCGCAAAGCGGTTGATGCGCTCATCATCATCCCCAACGACAAACTGCTCGCAATCGTCTCCCGCGAAACGGGCATCAAGAACGCCTTCGCGATGTGCGACGACATCCTCAAGCAGGCTGTCGAAGGTATCTCCGACCTCATCACACAGACAGGAATCATCAACGTGGACTTCGCGGACGTACGCTCCATCATGCAGAATGCCGGCTCCGCTCTCATGGGTATCGGTACAGCCATCGGCGACAAGCGCGCGGAAAATGCCGCACGTGCCGCCATCAACTCCCCGCTCCTGGAAGTCTCTATCACGGGTGCGAAGGGCGTCCTCTTCTCCATCGCAGGCGGCGAAGACCTCGGCATGCTCGAAGTACAGGATGCCGCCAACGTCATCACCGAGGCAATCGACCCGGAGGCGAAAGTCATCTTCGGCGCCGTCACCGATTCCAGCCTCAAGAAGGGTGCTGTACGCGTCACCGTCATCGCTACGGGCTTCCCGGAAGCACCGGTGCGCCAGCCTGCGCTTTTCGGCCAGCAGCGCGTAACACCGAGCAAGACCGACGCGGACGTCCCGCCTGCTTCGAAGCGCCCTGAGGCACGCATGGAGGCTCCCAAGAAGATAATCGACCCCGCCGCATTCGTTGAGACATTCAAGAAAGAAGTTCCGAAAGACATGCCGAAGCCGCAGGAAGCTCCGAAACCGGCCGAGCCGATGAAGACCATCCCGAAAGATTCGACTGAAGACGACGATACGTGGGGCGGTCTTCCCTCCTTCCTCCGCAGAAAGTAACGCGGATGAAAGGTATTAAACCTCAGGGCACGCCGCGAGGTTTTCACCTTTGCTGTCTGCGTCGCTCGGAAATAAACGTGCAAGCACATTCATTTCACTCGCTATCCTCGACAGATTAAACTTCCCGCGATGATACGATATACTGTCGTATCGGTGTTTTTGTCGCGGTTTACCCGTTTATATTTCATTTCATGCAGTACGACCTCATCATCATAGGCGGCGGACCGGCCGGCTCATCAGCCGCCGTGTATGCGGCACGCAAGCGCCTCAAGACACTCATGGTCGTCGAGGAATGGGGCGGACAGAGCGCCATCTCATCGGAAATACAGAACTGGATCGGAACGCCGCAAATCTCGGGCGCCGACCTGGCCGACAATCTGAAAAAGCACGTTGCCGCATACGTCGGAGATTCATTGGAGGTGAAAAACCGCGTCCGCGCCACCTCGCTCGAGACCCGCGATGACGGCGTCACCGTGACGCTCTCCAACGGCGAGAAATTTGAAACAAAAACCGCTCTCATAACAACCGGCGCCAACAGACGCACGCTCGACGTTCCGGGAGCCGCAGAGTACGACCAAAAGGGACTCACCTACTGCGCATCGTGCGACGGTCCGCTTTTCGCCGACAAAGACGTCGCCGTTATCGGCGGCGGCAACGCCGCTTTCGAAACTGCTCTGCAGCTTCTCGCCTACTGTAAAAACGTCACACTTCTCAACCGCTCGGATTCCTTCCGTGCGGACGAGATTACCGTCAGTGCCGCTCCCCAATACCGAGTGGATCGGCTCAGTACTCGACAAGAACGCCGTCGGCCAGGTCAAAGTCGACCCGCGTACGATGCGCGCATCGCATCCGCGCGTCTGGGCAGCGGGCGACTGCACGGACGGTATCTACCATCAGAACAACATCGCCGCAGGCGATGCCGTGAAGGCGCTCGAGGACATCTACATGTTCGTCCACCGAGACAAGTAAGCATACGAAGGTGACACCTTCGTATGCGCTAGTGGCGGAAATGGCGCACCCCGGTGAAGACCATGGTAAGGCCGAAGCGGTCACAGGCGTCGATGGAATCCTGATCCTTCAGCGACCCTCCGGGCTGCACGATCGCGGTCGCGCCGGCCTCGTGTGCGGCCTCGACGCAGTCAGGAAACGGGAAGAAGGCATCCGATGCCATTACGCTCCCTGTGAGGTCGAGTCCTGCGTCTGCGGCTTTCATAGCGGCGATTTTTGCGGAATAGATGCGGCTCATTTGCCCCGCGCCGATACCGAGCGTGGCACCATCCTTTACATACACAATGGCGTTGGACTTCACGTGCTTCACTACCACAAACGCCAGCCGCAAATCGCTCAGCTCTTTTTCGGTGGGCTCGCGCTTCGTCACCGGCTTCAGTTCATTCAAAACGACGGCATCGCGGGACTGCGCGAGGTATCCGCCTGAGACACTCCGGACGAGCATGTCGCGGCGGGATGCATCGGGTATCACGGTCTTCAGGATGCGGACATTCGGCTTCCCGGAAAATACGACAAGTGCATCGGCGTCGATATCCGGCGCGATGATGACTTCAACGAATATTTTGGCGATTTCTTCCGCCGTCCGCTTATCGAGCGTACGGTTGAGGGCGACGATGCCGCCGAATGCCGATACGGTATCGCACGCATACGCCTTCAGGTACGCCCCGTGTGTGTCCGCCGCAACCGCTACGCCGCACGGGTTCATATGCTTCACGATAACGCATGCCGGCTCGGAAAATTCGGAGACACAATCGAGTGCGGCGTCGGCATCCTGGATGTTGTTGTAGCTGAGCTCTTTGCCCTGGAGCTGCTCGGCACCAGCAATACCGGATACCGGATCAGCCGCCCCTTGTGCCTGTGCGGGCACATAGAGAGCGGCTGATTGATGCGGATTTTCTCCGTAGCGGAGCGACTGAACCTTCTTGAGCCGTATCACTATCTCATCCGGGAATTGTCCGTCGTTCATCGGACGATTATACGCGAGGTTACCGTGGGGGGCGAGTCGCCCGATGCGGAATTACTTCACGATAACAGTGCCGCTTGCGTTGTCGTTCATGTGGTCGTGGTAACCGAATGTCCCCGACTTGTTGAACGTGAAGCTGAACGTAGAGCCTGTTGCGCATTCATCGAACGGAGCTGTTCCCGTATATCCCGCCGCGCAGTGCGTCGAGCGCGAGGTACCGTCATACGCGGAGTGCGCCGGGTGCGGGTCGGATGCTATCCAGAAACCGCGTGTGCTCGAATCAACGAATGTGACCGTACCACCCTTTGCGATTGTCACGGTTGACGGCGTAAAGCTCGTTCCGCTGTATGTCACCGTAGCCGTCATCGGCGCCGTCTCGACAGTCACGCTCGTATCAACACTGCCGGTAACCGTGCCGGTCGTTGCGCCTGTATCCGTCGAGCCCGTGACCGTACCGGTCGTCGTACCCGTATCAGTCTGCACGGGAGTTGAACCGTTCATATACCATATACCGACCGCGATAATAATCACCGCTGCGACCGCCACACCAATCCATCCTGTTTTGGACATATAAGAAATATTACGTACTAACTAATGAACAGAAATTGTATCACCCCGTTCATGAAGAACAGATGTGGACTCACGCACCTTTTCCCCGCCTACTTCGCCTTTGAGGCCAAGTATTGTTTGCCGTGCCCGACGTCCGTATTCACGGGAATATTGTTCTTGCAGAGCTCACATTCGGCTTCCGGCCACTGTTCCAAATCAACAGTCAGCAGGGATTCAAAGCGCGGCGGATTCCCCGTCATCTCCTCCGTGACATTGCCGCGATTGCAGACGGCTACCGCGCCGATTACCTCCGCACCCACCCGGCGCGCTTCCTCGACGACTTTTTTGAGCGACCCGCCCGTCGTCACGAGGTCTTCGACGACGAGTACTTTTTTGCCTTTGATGAGTTCGTCGTATCCGCGCTTGATGATGAACTGTACGGGCGCATCATTCGGCAGAGAATGGTCCTTGTCGGCATAGACCCCGTACACTTCCCTGCCCTCAATATCAGAAAGGTGGTG
>JAIOPS010000004.1 GCA_021413775.1 Candidatus Kaiserbacteria bacterium
TCTCTCGGCGGTTACATCGCCGAGAACCTCGTATTCGGCGACATCACGACCGGCGCCTCGAACGACCTGCAGGTGCTCACGAATCTCGCGCGCAATATGGTGGAGCGGTACGGTATGTCCGACAAGATGGGACCCATCGCATTTGCGGCGGGAGCGCAGCGCGCGATGTTCGGAGAAGGCGTAGAAGGCGGCGAAGTCTCCCAGGAAGTGCAGAGTCAGCTCGACGGGGAAGTGAAGCGCATTATTCTCGACGCGCACAAGAAGGCGGAGCACATCATCACGACGCACCGGAAAGCACTCAACGCAATTGCTGAAAAATTGGTGGAGGTGGAGACTCTCGAGCGCGACGCATTCGAAGACATCCTGATTGCCAACGGAATTACCCCGAAGAAAAAAGAAGACATAGAGCACGCACCGCTCGCATGAAAAGTATAAAACCCCGCGGCAAGTCGCGGGGTTTTATCGTGCCGCTCGGAAGATAAAAATCCCGGCGTCGTAGCCGGGAGAATTTCGCACCAGGACATTGTCAGGGCGCCTTATTTTTCGTTCGGACCCAGCACGTGAAGCCCGTGCATGCGCTCTTCCTCGTACCGCGAGAATGCGCTGTACCGCACTACCCCGGTTACGAGGTAGGAAAGGAGTGAGCCCCAGAAGGACCAGTCGGCAACGAGCAGTGTGCCGCTCTGCGCGAGCGCATCGGAGCCGGCCCACAACGCATACGCCCAGGCCGCAAAGCCGAGCAGAGTGAGGCCCGTGACCGACATGAATACCTTGCCCGAAGGATAGTGCTCGATGCATTCGCTGATTTTCGCGGCGCTCACGAACGGCCACATGCAAATCAGAAGCAGGAGAAAAATAATCGTTTCCACCATGGCAGCCCCCGTTGTGGTTCCGTGCGGATGCTATCCCGCGGGGTAAAAATGGTCAAATGAAAAGTTCGTGGTACCGTTCTCACATATGAAAACCGTCACCGTTTCGGGAATGATTGCAAGCCACGATTCGAAGCCTTTTAGAGGCGCCGTTACCGTCAACACCGACACCGGCCTCATCACGGCGGTCGCAAAGGCGACCAAAAAGACGAAAGCGGACTACGTGTTCGGGGATGAGTGCCTCATTTTCCCCGGTTTCGGCGACGTGCATATCCATGCGCGCGAAGATGATTCCGGGAAGCAGGTATACAAGGAAGAGTATGCAGAGTATGCAACCGCAGCTGATGCGGCTCTTCACGGCGGCGTAGTCCACGTAAGCGCGATGCCGAATACGCCGAATCCGGTCGTCGGTGCGGAAGAGTTCGCATGGCACCGTGCGCGGGTCGCGCAGCTCAAAACCCCGGTATCAATATTGAACTACCTCGGTATCGACACGAAGACAAAGCCGCTCGGCAAACCCGGCGACTATTTCTACAAACTCTACTTCGGTAAATCCGTCGGCGATCTCACTGTCACCTACGGCGGTGAGTTGGATGTCATTCTTGCAAAATATAAGGGACAGCACGTTTCATTTCATGTGGAGTACGAGCCGATTGTGCAGGCGAATGCGGGAGGGAAGACGCATGCCGACCGTCGTCCGGTGGAATGTGTAAATGAAGGGTTACGGATCCTCTTGCCGCTTATCGAAAAGTACAAGATACACGCGAAGCTCTGCCACTGGTCCACCGGGGGAGAAAGTTTTGAAATGATCGCGGAATACCGCAAACGCGGTTGCGATATCGTCCTCGAAGTTTCTCCGCTCCACCTTCTGTTCGACACTTCGATGACACAGGCGGACCCGTCCCTCTGGACAAAAATCCAGATGAATCCAGCCATACAGGCGCCGGAACATCGTGCGGCCCTCATCAGGGGTTTAAAAGACGGGTTCATACAATTCATCGCGACGGACCACGCACCGCATACGGAAGAGGAGAAGTTTTCCGCGTTCGCGAAGTTTAAGGACAAATATCCGGGGAAGAGTAATAAAGAGATAGCGCGCGCTGTACAGGAAGAAGACGAACAGCTGTATCTCGCGGCTTGTCAGGAGAACGGGCACAGCGGAGCGCCGTGGCTCGATACGTACGCGCTCGTATGCGCATGGCTCATGAAAGAGCACGGATTTTCCCCGCAACGTATTGCGAGTGCGTCCGCATATATGCCGGGCAGATTCGTGAATCCGCACCTCAAGCGGCAGTTTCCCGGTGTGGACTTCGGCAAAGGGTTCGGTGAAATCAAAAAG
>JAIOPS010000008.1 GCA_021413775.1 Candidatus Kaiserbacteria bacterium
TTTCATCAATTGGTCCATTGCATGGCAGGGAGTGAAAGAGCGTCCGGTTCTCGGGTGGGGACAGGAGAACTACGCACTCGTTTTTGATAAGTACTACGATCCCCGCATGTATGCGCAGGAGCCGTGGTTTGACCGGGTGCACAATATCGTATTCGACTGGCTCGTGGCGGGCGGCTTTCTCGGACTCCTGACATATCTTTCGATATTCGGTGCGGCGCTCTATGCGCTCTGGAGGAAAGGATTCAGCATCCCCGAACGCAGTATCCTCACTGGTCTTCTCGCTGCCTATTTCTGTCACAACTTTTTCGTCTTCGACAACGTGACGAGCTACATTCTCTTCGGTACTGTGCTCGCGTACATCATGTACCGCTCATCGGAAGCGACCGGTGCACAGCCGGTTTTACAGCGAGGACTTTTGCCTGAGTCTGCACTCCCGTATGCAGCTCTCGTCTCTGCGCTCCTTATCTGGGGAGTTGCGTGGGGGGTCAACGGAAACGCCCTCACCGCCAACCGCATGCTCCTCGAGAGTCTGCAGCCGCAGAGTGCCGGTCTCATGACCAATCTTTCCAACTTTGAGGAGACGATTGCTCTCCATACGTACGGTACGCAGGAAGCACGTGAGCAGCTCTCACAGGGCGCCGCGCAGATAGCCGGTTCGCCGACCATATCCGCGGATATCAAGAAAGCGTTTGCCGACGCGACTGTCCGCGAGCTGAAAGCGCAGGCCGCTGAGTCGCCGCTTGATGCGCGTTTCCCGCTCTTCCTCGGTGTAGCCCAGGACGCGTTCGGCGATTATGCGAACGCCGCAGTCTCGCTTCAAAAGGCGCACGAGCTCTCTCCGAAGAAACAGAGCATCTACTTCGAGCTCGCGCAGAATGCGCAATTGCGCGGGGATACGTCGGCCGCTCTCGGCTTCTTCAAATCAGCCTTTGAACTCGAGACTGATTACAACGACGCGCGCTTCTACTACGCCGCAGCCCTTATCCGCGCGGGTCAGGACGGTAAGGCACAGGAGCTTATCGCACCGCTCATTCCGACCGGCGAAGCAGCGGACCAGCGAATCCTTGCGGCGTATGTGGCCAAGAAAGAGTACATAAAAGCTGCGCCGCTCTGGAAAGCACACATCGCCGCGAAACCGGACGACGCTCAGGCGTACTTCACCCTCGCTGCGATTTACTACGAAGCGGGTGACAAGGTGAACGCTATCGCAGCGCTCGAAGCTGCAAAGCTTGCAATACCGGGTGTCGCCACTCAGGCTGACCCGCTCATCCGACAGATACAGAACGGTACCGTGCAGATGTAGCATTTGCAGCATATTTCACCCGATATATACTGAATGTGTGAGTGCCTATAAACGGTGCTTCCAAAGTGAAAACGTCAGTGCCTGCCGCAAGGTAGGCACTTTCGTTTTAGACACGCGGTGGTACCCTAGCAGAAGGAAATCCGCGAAAGGACGTAGCGCGGAGGGCGGCGGCACTCACATAAATTTCACTTTTTGGAGCTCGCACCCGTCCTCCGCAATGCGCCTTTTCTTTTTTCTAAAAACTCTTCGCAGTTGCTCTGAAATATTTTCGGACAAGAAAAAATTCGCATGAATATGTTTTCATGTAAATATATTTGTCCGGATTCGAAAGAAAAGTTATCCACATTTCCGAACGCAAATCGTCGTACTTTTTTCGCGCGGTGCAATAATGAATGAAACGCAAGAGCGCATACGCGCAAAAGCGGGTCGAGTTTAATACTCACAAACCAATACAAAACATATGGCAAAGAAAAAGAAGACAGCGAAGAAGGCAAAGGCCAAGAAGGCCAAGAAGCGCCGCTAAGTCGAGAAAAGCCCGCCGAAAGGCGGGCTTTTCTTTTTGGTCTTTTCCTCATATTTTCGCAATCGCGCGGCGCAACGTTTTGATGTAGGATAACGCGATGGCATTTTGGAATGCGTTTTTCGGGGATGAGAATGCGGCCGCGCTGAAGCGCGCGGAGCCTATCGTTGCAAAAGTGAATGCACTCGAGCCCGAGTTTACGGCTCTTACTGACGAGGCCCTCAAGGGCAAAACTCTTGAATTTAAAGAGCGGCTCGCGAAAGGGGAATCGCTCGACGATGTGGCTCCTGAAGCCTTCGCTGCAGTGCGTGAGGCATCGCGCCGGACACTCGGTCAACGTCATTTCGACGTGCAGCTCATAGGAGGCATGATATTGCATCAAGGTGGTATTGCGGAAATGCGTACCGGCGAAGGAAAGACGCTTGTGGCCACTCTCCCGGCATACTTGAACGCACTCACCGGTAACGGTGTACACGTTGTCACGGTCAACGACTACCTCTCCCGCCGCGATGCAGTCTGGATGGGTCAGATTTACCATGCGCTCGGCATGACAGTCGGCGTCCTCAATCACGAGGCGTCCTTCCTCTACGACCCCATGCACGTCGACCCGACGGAACGTGCCGAGGAAGAGAAAGAAATTGACGAGACGGGTAGTTTTAAAGTCGTCCATGATTTTCTCACGCCGGTGACGCGCCGCGAGAGCTATGAGGCCGACATCACGTACGGCACCAACAACGAATACGGTTTTGACTACTTGCGCGACAATCTCGAATACACTCCGGCGCAATTACGCCAGCGGCTTCCGACGACAGGCGGATACAGCTTCGCAATCGTCGACGAGATTGACTCGATTCTGATAGACGAAGCCAGAACGCCGCTCATTATCTCCGCGCCCGTCTCCGATGCGGAGAATCTCTACGCGAAGTTCGCCGGTATTGCCGCGAACATGACTCCGGAGACGGATTACGCAATCGACGAGAAGCAAAAGCAGATAGCGCTCACCGATGAGGGTATCGAAAAGGCCGAGAAACTTCTCGGAGTCACCAAGATATAAACCGACCAAGGCATTAAGCTCGTGCATCACCGTGAGACGGCAGTCCGTGCCCAGGCGCTCTTCCGCAGGGATAAGGAGTACGTCGTAAAGGACGGGCAGGTCATTATCGTAGATGAGTTTACCGGTCGCTTACAGCCGGGCCGACGCTGGTCCGACGGCCTCCACCAGGCGATTGAGGCGAAGGAGGGCGTAAATGTGCAGCAGGAGTCGCGCACGTTCGCTTCCATTACATTCCAAAATTATTTCCGTCTCTACGGCAAACTCGCCGGTATGACGGGTACCGCAGTCACTTCCGCGGAGGAGTTCTACAAAGTATACGGACTCAATACAGTCGTCGTGCCGACGAATCGTGTGGCGCAACGTATCGACCACCAGGACCAGATGTTTCAGACCGAGAGCGGCAAGATGCGCGCTATCGCGCGTACGGTGAAAGCCCTCAGTGAGAAGGGGCAGCCCGTACTCGTCGGCACCGCGTCGGTAGAAAAGAATGAGCTTTTGTCGGCGCACTTCAGGCAGGAAGGTATTCCTCACGAAGTTCTCAATGCGAAGAATCACGAGCGCGAAGGAGAGATTATCGCACAGGCAGGTCGCAAAGGGGGAGTGACCATTGCGACAAACATGGCGGGCCGCGGAGTCGACATTAAGCTCGGCGGTAACCCCGGTACTCCCGAAGAATACGATGCGGTCAAAGAGCTCGGAGGACTTTTCGTTCTGGGTACTGAGAGGCACGAAGCCCGTCGCATAGACAACCAGTTGCGCGGTCGAAGCGGGCGACAAGGAGATCCGGGTGAGACGCAGTTCTTCGTCTCTCTTGAAGATTCGCTCATGCGCATTTTTGCATCCGACATGATTAAGCGGGTGATGGGCACCTTCAAGATTCCGGAGGACGAGCCGATTTACAACGGCATGATTACACGCTCGCTTGAAAAGGCTCAGACAAAGATCGAGGAGCTCAACTTCGATGCGCGCAAGCACGTGCTCGCGTACGACGACGTACTCAACATTCAAAGACAGAGCATCTACTCGCGCCGGAGACTCCTCCTCACCGGTACGAATGAAGATCTTGATGAGGAGCTTTCGAGACTCTCTCTCGGTGATGAGAGTCTGGTCAAATTGATTGCCCAAAAGAAATCGGACTTGAGTGAGAGTTTTTATCCGACGGTCCGTAGAATTCTTTTGCAGGGTATTGATTTTCTCTGGGTGGAACATTTGGAAGCGATGGAGTACCTGCGCAGCTCGGTCAATTTGCGCGCGTACGGGCAACGTGATCCGCTTGTGGAGTACAAAAAAGAAGGCCTGAAACTCTTCCAGACCATGGAGGAGACGTACCAGATGCAGGCGATTGCAGCCCTCCAGAATATGGGCAATGCTCCGGCCGTCGCCATCAATACGGCTCCCGCGAGCCCGGTTATCCACACGGCAGCGGAGTCTATAACAGGCGGCGGGAAAGCCCCAGACAGACAGAATTTTGAGCGCAATGATAAGGTAACCATTACGAACGGCGCCGAGACGAAGGAGCTTAAATTTAAGAAAGCGGAGCAGTTACTGAAGACGGGAGGGTGGCGAATCGTTAAGTAATAGAGCCATCTCGGCACCCGAGATGGCAATATAATCCAATCTATCTCGGCAACTCGCATTGCCGAGTATCGTTTTCGGAACTCGATGGCAGCCGTCCGAAATTTCGTATCCTGAACGAAGCAATTATTTCCATGCGGGTCGCAAATCGCTAGAGTTTAGGAAAACAGCAACGTACAGCATGGGAGCTTTTCGTGTGCCTAAGACGTCAACCGGGTGTATTCGTGTCGGATGCGGCGGCAGAAATTTCTGTTACAGTGCGGCTATATGGCCGCATATCAGCCCACAATCGGTCTTGAGATTCATGCTGAGCTCAAGACGCAGACGAAGATGTTTTGCCGCTCAAAGAACGATCCGTTTGCTTCGGAGGCTAACGTCCATATTTGTCCGGTATGCATGGCTCACCCGGGGACCCTGCCGGTCATCAATGGAGAAGCCATACGACATGTCCTCAAGGTCGGGCTTGCTCTCGGGTCGTCGCTCGCGGATTACACGGAATTTGACCGAAAAAATTACTTCTATCCGGACTTGCCGAAGGGGTATCAGCTTTCGCAGTATGAGTATCCATTGGTTTCCGGCGGCCGGCTGCGCGACGTTGAAATCACGCGCATACATCTCGAGGAGGACACCGCGAGCTCTATCCACGACGAGGCGACAGGTACGACGGTGATTGATTACAACCGTGCCGGCGTTCCGCTGATGGAGCTCGTCACTGAACCCGTCATCACGAGCTCGAAGCAGGCGGGGGACTTCGCTCGGGAATTGCAGCTTCTCTTGCGGTATCTCGGCGTCTCGGGAGCGAATATGGAAAAAGGTGAAATGCGGGTGGAAGCAAATGTATCCGTACGGAGAGCGGACTCTCCGACGGGCGAGCTTGGTACAAAGGTTGAAATAAAGAACCTCAACTCGTTCAGGGCGATGGAACGCGCTGTGGAATATGAACTCAAGCGCCAAGAAGAGCTCCTCGAACGGGGCGAGAGCGTTGTGCAGGAAACGAGGGGTTGGGACGAGGGGAAGCAAGTGACCTTTCCGCAGCGTGTTAAGGAGGGCAGTGCGGACTACCGCTACTTTCCTGATCCTGACCTGCCGAGCCTTAAGCTCTCAGAAATCGACGCGTATGCCGCCTCAAATTTGCGTCAGGACATGCCTGAACTGCCTTGGGAGCGCCGGAGTCGCTACCTGTCGCTCGGCATCAACGTGGAGGACGCAGAGGCATATATTCGCGACACGGTATTAGGCGATTTTTTTGATGCGGTATCCGAAGGCACCGATGCGGAATCTGCAAGGCTTGCAAGCAATTACATTTCTAACGATCTCGTGAATCTTATCCGAGATACCGATGCGCGAGATACGGAAACAAAAGCAGAAATGCCCGTTTCCGTCGACAACTTCAAAAAAATCATGGACATGATTCGCGCGAAAAAGATCTCATCGAGAGCCGCAAAGGATTTGCTCGCCATGACTGCAGCCGACGGGTCGGACCCGGAAGCACTGGCGAGTGCCCATGACCTCATCCAAAAGGACGATATCAAGCAGCTAGAGGACGTCGTTGAGACCGTTCTTGAGCAAAATCCGGGCGTCGTATCGGACTTCAAGGCGGGCAAAGCTGCTGCTCTCGAGTTTTTGCTCGGGCAATGCATGAAAGCGCTCAGAGGCGCGGGGGACCCGAATGTCCTCCGTCAATTGCTCCAGAGCAAAATGACCTGACAATACGCGTCAGCTCGGCAGCCGAGTAATCCACAGAAACTCAACGCATATCGGAGTCCCGAGATTGGAGCCGCTGTATACTGGCGAGAATGACGGACGAGCTTCATATTGGCGGGAAAAATTTTGTCTCCTCAAAAAAGGCGGCTGTCCTTACCGGGTACGCGCAAGATTACATCGGCCAGCTTGCCCGCGGAGGCCAGATTGTGGCTCAACGTGTGGGTAATCTGTGGTACATCGACATGGACTCTCTGAGCGGCTACAAAACGAACTCCGAGGACTTTAAGCCCGCTCCTCCTCAGCAGATTATCGCGCAGCACCCTGAGAGTGTCGTGTCATTTGATGGAAAAGATTACATCTCGGCAAGCCGCGCATCGAAAATAAGCGGATATAATCAGGATTACATAGGACAGCTTGCCCGCTCGGGGAAGATTCTTTCGCGACAGATAGGAAACCGCTGGTACGTGGAGAGAGCCGGTCTTCTGGATCACAAGAGGGAAAAGGACGGTCTTTTGGCATCGGTGCAGTCGGAGGCGGTAGGGCTGGTGCGCAAAACACGGACCGCTGATGCAAATGCGAGCGATGTGCCCCTGGAGCGCCCTATACGGTCCGCAGGAGAATATGTCGGCGCAGGTCCGGTTTTGACATACTTCAAGGACGAGTCCGATCTTATGCCCGTTATGGACCGCATACAGCCGGCTAAAGTACCGGCTCCGCTGAAAAGCCCGGAACCTTACTCCGGTTACTACTCATCGGCTCCCGTAGCAATCCGAACGACACATTCCGCAAGCCCGGTACGAGCCAACGTGCTTTCTCTGAAATCGAAGTCAGCCCGTAAGAAAAGCAGTCGGACATCCGAACTGTCTAGATTTTCAGCCGCAAAAACAGTAACCGCATTTACTGTAATCGTTGTCCTGGCACTCGGGATTACGAGCATGAAGGACAGTTCGGTCTACACGTTTATCACATCGCCGAGAAGCACGGTCGTGGATAAATCTGCGATGTTTGGAGCTGCGTCCGCAGGCATCGAGCGTCTCGGAGACGTGCTTGAGAATCTTCTTACACACGAACTTGTATACCGGAGGCAGAAATGACCGACGCGCGGGCAGAGAACCGGATGCATCGGCTTCTATCGAAGCCGATTTTTCGTTTACAGCCTACCGGCCCACGGTGATGAGTCGCTGAATGTGCAAAAAAAGCTTACGTTGTGTGTCTCGGATGAGCAAGATTGTGCGGTTTTGAGGGATGCATGACCTGCGCATGCGGTTTTATATGCGTACTCGTCGTACATCCGCGCGATTTTAGCCGCCGGCATACCTTTTCAGGTGTTTTTTCGTTTGCGGACAAAAAATATTTATTTTTTTGATGCGCCCCATGACGTGGGAGAGTTTTCTCATGCGTTTACGTGTCCGATATTTCTATCCACAGATTTTCTATCAGACATCAATCGGACAACCGATTTAACTAGTAAAATACTAGATAAATCGGGTACACGCACTCTTTCTTGCACAATGCTTTACCTAACGGACACGAATAGTTTCAAACATCTTGCCGCACATGTCTTCGCGCTATGAGCGACGAGATTTTTTTTGACGGGGTTCGATACGTTTCTGCTGCGGATGCCGCGGCGGACTCAGGATTTACGCGCGACTACGTCGCGCGACTGTGTCGCGACGGGAAAGTGAAAGGGAAAAGGGTGGGCAAGAATTGGTACGTCGACAAAAGCTCACTAACGGGGTTCGTCTTGTCGCAGGAACACGCCAAAGGGCTTCGCCGTGAATCGCTCGCAGAAACTAGGAGCAAGGAATATCAAAAACTGCACGAGATACGTAATCCTGCACCACGGGAATTTGCGGCACCTGCGCTACATCCCGTCCTCGATATACGTCGGAATGCTCACACGAGCGCTTCTCGACCGCCTGTCCGTACGATTGCCGACGTTGTCCCGCCGCACACAAGTACAACGCCGGCAGTTACTCAGCACGTTCGCCTGATGCGACAAAAATTGGGCACCGTCGCGTCGCGTCATCATGCGGCCGTTGCCGGTGCAAGCCGTGTACTCTCGTCGCACGCCGGTCTTACGGATGCGACGATTCGCGCGGCGCACATTCCCGTTTACACGGTGACTCCTTTCGCGGAATTCATGCACAAACTGGTCGCGCTCACACTCGCGTGCATGATGACGTTCGGTACGTACGCGCTCGTCGACCCGCAGTACGCTCGCTTCGCACTCGAATCGGCTGCCGGTACGGTGCGCGGCATTTCTGATACATACGAAACCGCGACACACGGAGGAATCGGGAATCTTTCCGACGCAACGCAAGCGTCGATAAAAGTCGTTGTCGAGAATCCGAAGGCGTCACTCGCTTCCGCCGCGAGCGTCTTCCCTCACGCACTCGCTTCTCTCGCGCAGCTCGTAAACGCGAAAGTAGACCGCATGGTGTACGCGGTCGCGTTTCCGGAAGATTTGATTCAACGCGGTTTGAATACCGCCGGTGCTTCGTCGGGACAAGGTCGCGTCGCGGTAACAATCCAGCCGTATCTATCGCGCGGAGGCGGTACCGGCTCGGGACCGGTAACAGAACATGCATCGTCGTCTGAGATTGCGAACGGCCCATCAGGTACGACCACTATCGTAAATAATCCTGTAACGGAGCGGATTGTTGAGCGTATCGTACAGACGCCGACCGTCGCGCAGGCCGGAGGAATTACCGAAGAATACCTCGATTCGCGCCTGAATGACCTTGAAAGCAGGCTTTCTTCGCGGGTATACGCCTCGGCCTCCGCCAATTCAACGGCCATTTCGCAGAACTACAATGTCATTTCGCAAACGAACGCGGTCAACAATCTCGACCACGCTACGATACAAAATTCGTCCATTACCGGGGGGAGTATCTCCGGTGCAAGCGTGGCCGCGACAGCGCTTTCAGTATCGGGAGACTCCAATCTGCACGGCACATCGGTCAGTGGTGACCTGACGGTAAGCGGTGCCATCTCGCTGAGCGGCGCGACATCGAGCATTACAGCGGATGGTGCGGTCTTCACGAACGCGACGACGACCAACGCGACGACAACGAACTTCGCCGCAACCGGACTCTCGTCGCTCGCAACGACGACTTTCACCGGCGACATCACTCTCGGCGGTTCACTCCTTTTCTCCGGGTCGTCGTCGACCATCAGCGCAATAGGTGCGACCTTTACGAACGCGACATCCACGAATTTTTTCGCAACGAACGCGTCCACCACAAACGCTACATCGACTAATTTGTTCGCAACGAACGCCTCGACGACAAACGCGACGTCGACAAATCTCTTCTCAACAATCGGTCGTTTCGCCAGTGCGTTTATCGACTCTCTCACGAGCTATCAATCTGTTACCGCTCCGTCGTTCTCGGCGACCTCGACGACGGCGACGTCGACATTTGCCGGAGGCCTCCTTGCGACGAGAGCCCCGACAGTGCCGCATACCTTTGCCTCGTGGGCAATCGGTGCGGCGGACGCGAATCCGTTTGATGCGTCGTTCGTGATTAATCCGGCTTCGGCTGCGGGCGATTCAAACCTGCTCGCCGCAGCAGTCGGAGGTTCGGTGAAGTTTCTTGTCGATGCGGAAGGCGATGTCTTCGTGAACAATCTCACATCGGTGGGCTCGGTAACTCTTTCAACGACGACCGCATCGAGCTTTACCGTCGAGGGAGATGCGGTATTCGGCGATTCCATTTCTGATGTGACGACAGTGAACGGTTCACTCGTGGTAACGGGGACGACGACCGCATCGACGATTCAGGGCAACTTCGGCATCGGTACGACGACGCCGTGGGGGAGACTCTCCATCGCCGGTGCGGCGGGCGGCACCGCGCCGCTTCTCGCTATCTCCTCTTCCACGTCCGCATATGCGACTTCGACTGTCTTTTACATCGACAGCAACGGCTGGGTCGGCGTGGGTACTACGACGCCTTCGGCGAAATTTGCCGTGGACGCGCCGATATATATCGGCGGTCAAGGAGCGGCAGCTACCTCGACGATAGAAGGGAACCTTCACATCTACGGACTCCTCAAAGTCGGCACGAGCTCTTCATACGTCTCAAACTCGAATATTTCGACCATCGGCGACCTCAGTGTGACCGGTACGACAAATCTCTCCGGACTACTCACGCTTGCGACCGCTTCCACTTCACAGCTCTCGGTATACAACAAGGCGTACTTCGGTGCGACAGCGACCTCGACTTTCGACAGCGCGGGCAATCTCTCGGTAGCGGGCACTCTCTCGCTTCCGACGCTCACACAAGGTTCTATTCCATTCATCGGGGCGAGCGGCGTGGTCTCGGAAGACAACGACCGTCTCTTCTTTGATTCCTCTCTGCATTCTCTCCGTCTCGGGGGAGCATCACATACGCTCACCGGTGCGAATGCGGCAATCATCGGCGGATACTTCAATACTGCGTCGGGGCAGTACACCTTCATCGGCGGCGGTCAGAACAATCAGGCTCAGAATGTTTACGACGCGGTCATCGGAGGAAATTCCAATAACGTGAACGCCGGCAATTCATTCATTGCCGGGGGTACCAATAACACTTTGACCGGTGCATCTGCAGGCATCGTCGGCGGCTACTACAACACGGCGAGCGGCCAGTACACCTTCCTCGGCGGAGGTCAGAACAACCAGGCGAGTGACGTCTATGCGGCAATCGTCGGCGGCGCGAGCAACCAGGCGACGCACGGTTACAGCTTCATCGGCGGCGGCTACAGCAACACGGCGAATGCGGCCTACGCGCTTCTCGGCGGAGGTCAGCAAAACACGGTGAACGGTGATTCGTCGGCGATTGCCGGCGGCTATGGCAATACCGCAAATGGTCTCTACTCCTTCCTCGGCGGCGGTCAGAACAACCAGACAAACGATGTGTACGATGCGGTCGTCGGCGGCAATACGAACGTCGCGAACGGCGGCAACGCATTCATCGGCGCCGGTACCAACAACACGGCGACCGGTGATAAATCGGGCACGCTCGCGGGCTATTTCTCAACGGCATCAGGAGAAACCTCGGTTGTGCTCGGCGGTCAGGCCGGCACGGCTTCGGGAGTCCAATCCGCAGTTCTCGGCGGGTATAACGGCCGCGCGAGCGGCGTGAGCTCGATTGTCCTCGGCGGCAGCAACAACAGTGCTACCAACACGTCGGCTGTCGCACTTGGTAACGCGTCGAATGCGGGCGGCGTCAACTCCTTCGCGTCGGGTGATACGAACAGCGCGTACGCACAGGACAGCTTCATCGCAGGCGGCTGGAACAACATTGTCATCGGGGACTTCGGATTCCTCGCGGGCGGCGTGAACAACATTGTTTCGGGTGATAGTGCTGCGATTCTCGGCGGTATCAATAATCTTGCGAGCGGCAATTACACGTCAATCATCGGCGGCAACACAAACAATGCGACGAATACGAATGCGGTTGTACTTGGCGGTACGAGCAATAACGCGGGCGGCATCAGCGCAATCGCGGGCGGCAGTGGCAACAGTGCTTTTGGCGATTACTCCTTCGCTTTCGGACGGAACACGACGGTCAACGGGCTCGGGTCAGTCGGCTTCGGACTCGACAGCGGTACGTATGCCGTGAACAGTAACAATGTCTTTGCGATTCTTGGCGGCAACCTCGGCGTCGGGACCACGTCGCCTCTCGCAAAACTCTCCGTCGCGGGTGACACATATCTCGGCGGCAACGTGACGGCGACGGGGACCGTTACAACGGCGCTTGGCGCGGGCGCGGTGTTTTCGAACGCGAGCGGCGTGCTTTCTGCGGGAACGCTTTCAATCCTAAACGGGGGAACGAACGCCACTTCTCAGACAACGAATGGCGTTAACTATTTCGATGGCACCAAAATCACGAGCGGCAGCACCTTTACTTTCAACGGGACAGACATCGGCATCCCCGGCAATATCGTTTCTTCCGCATCAAGTCTTGCGACCTACGGGTTCAGCAATACTGCGGGTAGCGGCGTATTCGGAGGATTCACCGGCTCTACGATAGTAGGCTCCTACTTGCAGCTCTTCGGTAATACGGGCGGGAGCGGCACGACCCCCGCAGGCGGCGGTGAATTCGTCATAGACGCGCGCAACGGCGCCACCAAGTTTAATATTCTTAGCTACAACGGTTCATATGACTCAATTTTCACGCTTACCTCGGCGGGCAAGGTCGGCATCGGTAACAATCTGAGCCCGACCTACAATCTCGACGTAATAGGCAACGGTAAATTCTCTTCACTGGTCGACGCTGACCACTTCGTGGCGACATCGTCATCCGTCGCATCCATATTTAACGGAGGATTCTTGAGCAGCGCATCTTCCACGTTGGGCAACGGCACACAGACCGGCGGTCTCACGGTGAATGGTGGTGCAACGACGACAGGTAATGCGTATTTCGCGGGGATTATCGGCGTGGGCACCAAGGCGCCGCAAACAGCTCTCGATGTCGTGGGTAACGCGTACGTGCGTAACGCAACTGGCATTGTCGGCAGTAATGACGGCGTCGAGATAGCTACTGACTCAAGTGCGCCGCGCGTGAGCCTAGTGCAGGGCGGACGCTACGTCGGCTTGTTTTCGGGAGATGCGCCAGGCAACACGTACCTTAAAAATGTCGCAGGAGGGGCGCTCGAGTTCTTTGGCGGTTCTGGAGGTAATCAAGAGCTTGCGCGTCTCACCAACGACGGGAACTTAGGCATCGGCACCACTTCGCCGTGGAAAATGCTTTCGGTCGCAGGAGACATCATCGGCACCAACCTCACTGCGACCGGTACTCTGCAAGTCGCCGGCGCAGCGACACTCTCCTCGACTCTCAATGTGACGGGCAACACGACGCTCGCCAACGCCACGACCACAAGTATCTTCTCCACCACCGCATCATCCACAAATCTGTATTCAACCAACGCCAATCTCGGCGTCCTCTCGGCTGGTACGCTCTCGCTTGTTTCGACGCTCAACGTGACCGGACTCTCGACTCTCGCAGGATTTATCTCCACCGCGTCATCGACCATCGGCGATGGCACACAGACCGGAGGACTCACTGTGAGCGGCGGCGCGACGACGACGGCTGCGCAATACATCGGCGGCGGACTAACAGTGAACAGCAGTGCGTCGAGTTATTTCAGAGGCACCGGAGATCTCTACGTCGGCAACGGCGCGCTTTGGACGGGCCTCGGCGGCGCTCCCGACCTTTCTGTGGAGGGTTACATCAACACTGACGCAGGTATCAATACCGCAGGTGATGTAAAAATTGGGCACGACGCAACCCTCTGGACGGCGCTCGGAGGCTACGCGGACCTCGCTGTCGCGGGCTGGATAAATGCGAATTCCGGAGTCAACACCGCACAGGGCAGTGCGTCTTCTCCCGGGTTTAACTTCTATTCAACGAACAACACAGGTATCTTCGCTACTGCCGCCAACGCGAGCGCCGGCATCGGCTTCTCGACGCAGGGTGTTGAACGTGCGCGCATCGACAATGCCGGCAACCTCGG
>JAIOPS010000006.1 GCA_021413775.1 Candidatus Kaiserbacteria bacterium
TCGGGCACGTGGGACTACGGACCGCTCGGAGTGGAGCTGAAAAATAACGTCAAACAGCTGTGGTGGCGCGTGTTCGTGCAGGACAGAGAGGACATGTGCGGACTCGATGCGGCAATACTCATGAATCCTGAAGTGTGGAAGGCGAGCGGGCACGTACAAGGGTTTTCCGACCCGCTCGTCGAGTGTACGAAGTGCAAGCGTCGTTTTAGAAACGATCATGTGCTGGAAGCAAAGCAAAGAGCGATAGCCAACAATTTGGATATATCGAAAATATCAAAGGATGATTTAGAGCTGTTGATTTGTTCGAAGTTAGACTCAGTATCGAGAAATGAGCATGCTTTCGGTCCAGTACGTCAGTTCAATATGATGTTCAAGACGCAGATTGGTGCGGCGGAAGGAGAGGGCTCGGTGTCGTATCTCCGTCCGGAGACGGCAGGAGGTATTTTCGTAAATTTCAAAAACGTCGTTGACTCGCTGCATCCGAAACTGCCGTTCGGTATCGCGCAGATAGGGAAGGCGTTCAGGAACGAAATAGCGCCGCGCGACTTTATCTTCCGCGTCCGTGAAATGGAACAGATGGAAATTGAATATTTCGTAAAGCCGGAAGATTGGCAGACGTCTTTCGAAGAGTGGCGGAACCAGGTTAAGGCATTCTTCGAATCCGTCGGCGTTCCGATGGACTCTGTGCACGAGCTCGAAGTTGCCCCGGAGGACCTCGCGCACTACTCGAAGAGGACCATCGATTTCGAGTTTGATTTCCCGTTCGGTCGCAAAGAGCTCTCGGGCCTTGCGTACCGGACGGATTTTGACCTGCAGGCGCACTCAAAGGGCTCAGGAACGGAACTTTCCATCATTGTCGATGATGCGACGGGCGAGAAAATCGTCCCGCACGTCATCGAGCCGTCGTTCGGGGTTGACCGCACGGTGCTCGCCATTCTCGCGTCCGCATACACGGAAGATGAAGTGGACGGGGAAGTGCGCACATATTTGAAATTCAACAAGAATGTCGCACCGATAAAAGCGGCGGTGTTTCCGCTCCTCAAGAATAAGCCCGAGCTCGTCGCGAAGGCGCGTGAAGTGTACTTGATGCTTAAGAAGCAGGTGCCGCAGATTATGTGGGATGACAACGGCAACATCGGCAAGCGGTACCGTCGCCAGGACGAAATCGGCACTCCTGTATGCATCACGATTGATTTCGATACTCTCGGGGAGAATCCCGATTTGCTCGATACCGTTACTGTTCGCGACAGAGATTCCGGCACACAAGAGCGCATTTCAATTTCCCGACTCGGCGCGATGCTCTGAGCCGAATTGCACATGCGCGTATGAGACTGGAAAATTTAAAACCGAAAGCAGAAATACAGCCGGATGAGGTGGCGATACCGGAAGACGATATCCGCGTAGCCGCTCTTCTCGACAGATATGTGAATGCGGTAAACCGGGACAACGGGCGAAGCCCGGAGGGGAACCGGCTGTACGAGTACGCTAAGGCGAAGCTGTTTCCACCCGACTATAAGGATGAGCTTGCTCGCAAAGGCATAGCCGTCTCAGGGGCGCACATGTCCGGCAATCTGAAGAAGATTGAGATAACCGCAATGCTTGAGCTGGGGACTGAAAAGCGCGAGGTATGCGTCCACTACCGCAAGGGTGAGCATCTGGAAATCCGCGTAGGAGAGCAGTATGCGGTCTCTCCCCGAACATACGTGCTCGCCGATACGGCTCGGTTTGATGATGTTGCCCGAAAGGTTCGCGAGGTAAGCGAGACGGCTTTTGAGGCGTAGGCGGACATCTGCCGGGAAGCGTGTGTGCTACGATGCGGGACATGGAGGGGCGAAACTTCAACATTTCCATTACGTCGGGAACGGTCATAAAGACGCTCATCATTATTGCGCTCGCGGCGCTCCTCTTCAAGATACGCAACATCATCCTCATCGTGCTCGTCGCCATTACGATTGCCTCGGCGATAGAGCCGGCTGTCATTGCTCTCGTGAAGCGAAAGCTACCGAGGATTCTTGCCGTGATATCGGTATACATCGTGCTCTTCGGAGGCTTTTTCATCCTCTTTTACTTCTTCGTACCGTCTCTTCTCGCGGACTTTGCGACATTTATCGCGCAATTGCCGACGTACCTCGAAGCATTTACGCGCGCCGGCGCGTTCGATACCTATTCGATAATCCTGGGACTTCCGTCGCCCTCGGGGGTGACTGCGGACCAGTTGATGGATGGAATCCGGGGCGCATTCGACCTCGGTTCCGTCTTCGGAAATCCGTTCGCGGCGGCAAGCCGTATTTTCGGCGGGGTGTTCTCATTCATTCTCATCATCATTTTTTCGTTCTACTTTGCCGTTATTGAAACAGGTGTGGACGACTTCCTGCGTGTGGCGACGCCGAAAAGCCATCAGGCGTACGTTCTCGATCTTTGGCGGCGTTCGCAGAAAAAAATCGGTCTCTGGATGCAAGGACAGCTCATTCTTGCGGTTATCATGGGCGTGCTCGTCTTTCTCGGCCTCACTATTCTGGGTGTGCCGCACGCACTGGTCCTTGCCGTTATTGCGGGATGTTTTGAGATTATTCCCGTGTTCGGTCCGACACTCTCCGCGGTACCCGCGATTGTCATCGGCTTTGTGAACGGCGGCCCTCTCATCGGCTTTGCGGTCGTCGGCCTCTACATTATTTTCCAGCAATTTGAGAACCATCTCATATATCCGCTCGTCGTAACGCGCGTCGTAGGGGTCCCGCCGCTCCTCGTCATTATCGCGCTCATCGTAGGCGGGGAGCTGCTCGGATTTATCGGCATTATCCTCTCGGTACCGGTTGCGGCTGCGCTCCAGGAGTTCGTAAAAGATATGGAAGCAGGGAGGTTACCGATGCACAAGTTGGACAGGCTATGAGCGGACGCTTCTATCTCACTACAACACTCCCGTACGTGAATGCCGACCCGCATATCGGTTTTGCACTGGAGCTTGTGCAGGCCGATATTCTTGTCCGCTACCGTAAAAGTAGAGGGGATGAGGTTTTTTTCAATACCGGTACCGATGAGCACGGGCAGAAAATACACGAGGCTGCCAAGAAAGCGGGAAAGGAGCCGCAGGGATATGTGGATGAGTATGCCGCAAAGTTCCGGTCTCTGAAGAAAACACTTGAACTGTCCGATGACCTGCGCTTCATCCGGACGACCGACGTACACCACGTGGCGGCCGCGCAGGAGCTCTGGCGTCGGTGCGAGGCGAAGGGCGATATCGAAAAACGCACGTACAAAGGCCTCTACTGCGTCGGCGACGAAGCATTCGTCAAAGAGAGCGACCTTGTGAACGGGAAGTGTCCGAATCATCCGACGATGGAGCTGCAGGAGATAGAAGAGGAGAACTATTTCTTCAAGTTGAGCACGTACCAGGATGAACTTTTGAAATATCTCGGTACCGAAGAGGTTGTCCTGCCCGAATGGCGCCGGCAGGAGGCCATTAATTTCGTACAGCAAGGTCTCGAAGATTTTAGTATCTCGCGCGTCAAAGAAAAGATGTCGTGGGGCATTCCGGTGCCCGGGGACGAGTCACAGGTGATGTACGTGTGGTTCGATGCGCTCACGAATTACATATCGACGCTCGGTTGGCCCGATGATGCCGAAGGACTGTACAAAAAATTCTGGGAGGAGGGAGAGACATTGCAGCTCGCGGGCAAGGACCAGGTCCGCTTCCAGTCTGTGATGTGGCAGGCAATGCTCATGTCGGCCGGACTTCCGACTACGAAAAGGGTCGTCTACCACGGCTTCATTACGAGCGGGGGGCAGAAAATGTCCAAGAGTATCGGGAATGTCATCGACCCGCTCTCCATCGTGCAGGAATACGGTGCCGATGCGCTGCGATGTTTTCTGGCACGGCACGTGCATCCGTTTGAGGACTCGGACGTCACAATGGAGCGATTCAAAGAGGCATACAATGCCGATCTCGCGAACGGACTCGGCAACCTTGTATCGAGAGTAATGCAGCTTTCTCAGACGCACATCCCGGAGCCTGTTATTCCGAGTCCGGAAGTTGTGTTTGAAAACAATGAGTTGGCGCAGGCGATTCTGAGCTTCGACTTCCAGACGTATATGTCGGTTGTTTGGAAGCACATTTCGGATTTGGATCAGAAAATAACGCTTCAGAAACCGTTCAGCGTCGTGAAGACTTCCAAGGAAGAAGGGGTCGCAATAATCGCAAGCTTAGTCGGAGACGTCTACAAGTTAGGAAAGATGCTGGAACCCGTCATGCCGGAAACGAGTGAAAAAATAATCCGTGCGGTTACGGAGAATAAAAAGCCCGAGACACTCTTTCCGCGCAAGGAATAGAGTATGTTGCCGAACACGGACATAGAGGTGCGTAAGTCACGCATTCAGGGCCGGGGAGTCTTCGCACTGCGGGACTTCACGCCGGGGGAGACAGTGCTTGTCTGGGATACCTCTTACATACTCACCGATGACGAGTACGCGAGACTGCCGGAAGATCAGCGGCATTTCGTCGTCCGATTCAAGGGGGAGTGGCTCTATATGCAGGAGCCGGCACGGTATGTAAATCACTCCTGCGAAGCCAATACTGTCGCGCGGGACGGTACGGACGTCGCGGTTGCACCGATTCATGCGGGTGATGAAATTACTTCAGATTACCGCTCCGAAATGCCTTCGGGTGAGAGGATGAAGTGCCTGTGCGGTACAAAAAGTTGTACGGGATATATCGAAGGTGCTGCCGTATGAAGCCGCTCGCCATCATAGCCGAGGGAGGGGGGTTACAGGCCGGCTTCGCGACGGGAGTCCTCGTGGCTCTGAACGATAAAATACCGGGCCTCACTCTCCGGCGGGCAAGTACATTCGTGGCGTCTTCTGCAAGCGTCGGGAATATACTCGGCTACATTTCCGAGCGTGAGCAGCACGTCGGGCAGGACATGTGGACCAGTGTGCTGACGAGCGACAAGTTTCTCCTGCCGAATCCGCTACGGAGACTTCTCATGGGCCGGACGATTCTCGATGTCGACTATCTCGTCGATGTTATTTTCAAGCGGGATTATCCGTTTCACATCGGCAGGATTGCTGAAGCCGCGGAGAAGCTGTTTTTCCCCGTATTCAATTGCGAGACGAACGAGATTGAGTTTTTTACAAACGCCGAACATGCGGACGGCTACTTCATGCGCGGGGACAAGCGGATTGTCGTGAGGAAGTTGCCCACAGACAGCGACTTTTATGAATTCATCCGTGCCGCGAAAGCCATTCCGTTTCTCTACAGCAAGAAAGTGCGCGTGGGGGATGCGACGTATATCGACGGAGGCATCCGGGAGCCCTTTACGATAGACCTCCCCGAAACGGCGGGAATTCCGAAAATACTGATTCTCTCCAGCAGACACGGAACCGCAAGTGAATTCTTCTGGCTCTTCTTTCTCGGTGTCATCCTCTACATTTTCTGCTCGGTTACGAGAAGGGGCGCCTTGAACCGTACCGTGGCAAAAGATTTGTTCAAAAAAGCCTTTACCAACAGGCGCCTGATGAAGAAAGTGCGGGAATTGGTGCGGGCGGGTGAAATGCTGGTTATCGCACCTGACAAGAAGCTGGGAGGCGTATTCGATAATTCCGCAAAAACAATGCGACGGAACTTCGACATCGGAGAAAATCAGGTGTTACGTCGCGCGGAGGAGATATTGTCGTTCGTAGGGGTTACAATGCCCGCATTATGAAATATTTCGACGCTCATACCCATACCAACTTTGTCGCGTACAACGATGACAGAGAGGCGACCGTGCAGCGGTCGAAAGACGCGGAAGTCGGCATGAATGTTGTCGGCACACAATTGGATACTTCAAAGGCGGCGGTTTCTCTTGCGGAAAAATTCGACAACGTGTGGGCGACCATCGGCCTCCATCCGGTTCACACGACGAAGTCATACCATGACGTGCAAGAGCTCGGAGAAGGGGGAAAGGAATTCACCTCCCGCGGGGAGGTCTTTGATATCGGCGCGTATGAAGAACTCGGGCGTCATCCGCGGGTTATTGCGGTAGGAGAATGCGGGCTCGATTACTTCCGCACCGAAGGGGACACGAAAGAGGTCCAGAAAAAAGCATTCATCGACCAGATTGAGCTTGCGAACAGACTTGAGAAGCCGCTCATGCTGCACATCCGCAACGCGTATGAAGACGCGCTCGATATTCTGAAGGCGCATGCCCGGGTACGCGGGGACGTCCACTTTTTCGCCGGTGACTGGGCGGTCGCGAAGAAGTTTCTTGACATGGGGTTCACGCTCTCGTTTACCGGTGTCATTACGTTTACGCACGACTACGACGAAGTGGTAAAAAATGCCCCGGTCGACATGCTTCTCTCGGAAACGGATGCGCCGTACGTCACCCCGGCGCCGCTTCGGGGGACCCGCAACGAGCCGGCATACGTGACTCATGTCGTACGGAAGATTGCGGAAATTCGGGGGGCGGACACCGAGGAGGTGCGGGTGCAACTGCTTGAAAATGCCCGTCGCGTCTTCGGACTCGACCGTATTGCATCTTAGCGCTCCATTTGTTAGAGTGCCTCGACATATGGCGGACGCGGTTATGGAAATGGAGACAAACCTCTCGGAAGAGGGAGGTGTTTCGCGCGTATACGAAATAGGCTATCTCATCGTCCCTACGGTGGCCGAAGACAGTCTTGATAAAGTGGTCGGCGAAATCCGCAGCTCTATCGAGAAGGCAGGCGGCTCATTCATCGCCGAAGGTGCCCCGAGCCTCATGCGCCTCGCTTACGATATGACCGCGCGCGAAGGAGATAAGAACGTTGATTACGACCGCGGATACTTCGGCTGGCTCAAGTTTGAAGCTTCTCCGGAGTCTGCGATTGCGCTCGAAGAATCTCTCCGGACGAACGCTTCCGTGCTCCGGCACATCGTATTCCGCACTGTCCGTGAGGATACGCGTGCCAAGATAAAGGCCCCGACATTGCGTGAAGTGAAAACTCCTCGTACGACTCTCGCCGCGCCGCGCCGCGAAGAAGAGGTTTCCGCCCCTGTTTCTGAAGTTGATCTCGACAAGGCTCTTGAAGACCTGACGACTGAATAAGTATGTACATAAATAAGGCGATTCTCTTCGGTAACCTTACCCGTGATCCCGAACTCCGGGCGCTTCCGAGCGGCATGAACGTCTGCAACTTCTCGATTGCGACCAATCGCGTTTACAAAGACAAAGACGGAAAGAAGCAGGAGCAGACCGATTTTCACAATGTTGTCGTATTCGGTCGTCAGGCTGACACCGTCAACCAGTATCTGAAAAAGGGAAGTTCGGCATACATCGAGGGCCGCATGCAGACCAGAAGCTGGGAGCAGAACGGCGAGAAGAAGTACCGCACGGAAGTTGTCGCTGATTCTGTCCAATTCGGTCCGCGGGGTTCGGGCACAGGCGGCGGACGTAAACAAGAAGATGACTCCCAGGATGCCCCTGCGGCGGGTGCTGGCATCGATTATCCGAAAGACGATATTAATCCGGACGATATACCGTTCTAAATATGGCGAACATTCTCACTCAAAACGATATACAGCACGTCGACTATAAGGACATCGATTTGCTCAAACAGTTCGTAAATCCGCACGGTCGCGTGATGTCGAGGAAGCGAACCGCACTTACTGCAAAGCAGCAGCGGGCGGTCGAAGCGGCGGTCAAACGCGCCCGCTTCATGGGACTCCTGCCTTTCATCCAGAAGTAAAAAGACCCGGCGTAAGCCGGGTTTTTACTTCTGGATGTAGAACGCGAAGCGTTCGAAAGGACAGGAGTCGGCCGGAGCGATGTCGCGCGAGCTCGCGCGACCGCGAGGCGGGGGCTGCGACCGAGGCGAGCGACGGCGAGTCGAGAGTTGTGGCCCTCCTGCCTTTCATCCAGAAGTAATCACGAAAGACCGCCGAGAGGCGGTCTTTCGCTTTGTACTCGCGATATACTGTCGCGATGAGACTGCATCGGCATTTTGCACGCAACTCGATACCTCTTTCGGAAACTCTCGAAGCGTGGCTCTTTGTCGCGAGCATCGTTCTCGCTGTTGTACTTATAAAAAGTGACAGCATCGCACAGCTTGTTGCTCACACGAAAGATTTCGGCGCCATCGGGAGTTTTATAGAAGGTTTCTTCTTCACCTCCATGCTTTCGACCGTGACGGCGATTGCCGCAATACTTGAAACTGCGAGGTTTGTCCCCGCATGGGAACTGGCGCTTGTCGGGGGATTCGGTGCCGTGTGCGGGGATTTGATGCTGTTCCGCTTCGTCCGCAGCAGACTTGTGGAGCATATTTTAAAAGCCGCGCTCAGTCCCGGGGTGCGTCGCTTCGGTCGTGCCGTTGCGGCAGGTCCGTTCTTTTGGCTCGGACCTGTCTGCGGAGCGCTCGTGATTGCCTCGCCGCTTCCGGACGAGCTCGGACTCCTCATGATGGGGCTCTCTCACATCCGCCTCGGATACTTCATACTCATCGCCTTCGTCGCCAATGCCGGCGGTATTTACCTGATGGCGCTTGCGGTGCAGAGCACTCTTTAGACGCGCTCTACGTATTCACCGGACTCGGTGTTTACGCGGACGACATCGCCCGTTTCCACGAACATGGGGACCGTAAGATTTGCACCCGTTTCGAGCACGACCACTTTGTTGCCGCCCTGCGCCGTATTGCCGCGGGTGTTCGGCGGAGCCTCCTGTACTTTGAGGTCCATTTTGACCGGAAGACGAACCTGAATCATTTCATCGTCGAACCAGAGCGACTGCACTTCCGTGTTCGGGGTAAGGAACTTCGCTGCCTCACCGATGAGGTCTTCGCTGACCGCGAAGCGGTCCTGCGGCTTGCCCTGGATGTGGAAGAACCATTCTCCGTTACGGCTGTAGATGAATACCGCAGTTTTCGTCTCGGTCTCGGCCTCTTCTATCTTGTCGGAGACGTGGAACGTGTGCTCGGCCATGGAGCCGGTCTTAAGATTTCGGAGTTTGACCTGATTAACCGGCTTTCTCTGCTGTTTCCTGAATACCCACGCGGAGAGTACCTCGTACGGCTCGTCATCAATGATAATAAGCCGCTTCGGCAGGACTTCGTTGTATGCAAGCATTGACATATCGCAGCATTTTAGCCAAGAAAATGCTTTTGTCCACTTCAGCCGATTATTTTTATCAGCGCGTACTTTTCCTTATTGAAGGTCCCGAAACCCAGTTTTTCAAAAAAAGCAGGGGAACCGGTGATACTGATGACTTCGTACACGCCCTGTTCTTTTGCCGCCTTCAGGCAGGCATTGATGAGCTCTGATGCGATACCTTTGCCCTGGTGTTCGGGAAGCACCGCGAGAGAGCGTATCTCGGCGAGGCGCTTTGAGTACACTTCGAGCGCACAACAGGCGATTATCCGGCCGCCCATCTCCGCAGGAGAGCCCTCTTCGGCAACAAAGAATTCCTCCGCGTCCGGCAGGTGTTCCTGCATGAGCTGCTCCGGGAATTGCCGGATTAATTCTCGAACTGCGGGAAAGTCCTCCGCGACCGCGCGTCTGATATTCATTGTGTGTACTACTCGTCAGCCTCGGAAGGGGATTTCGCAAGAACTCCACCGGTCTGCAGACCTTTGCGGATGTCTTTGAGCAAGGCGTTAAGAAGTGGCTTATTTTCACGAAGCGCCGTGCGAGCGGCATCGTATCCGCGGCCGAGTTTCGTCTCTCCGATTGCGTAGCTTCCACCGGAAGACTTTTCGACGAGGCCGAGTTTTTCACCGAGTGCGAGCGCTTCTCCTTCTTTGGAGATGCCTTCGCCGTAGAGCATATCGAATTCTGTCTGGCGGAACGGAGCGGCGATTTTGTTCTTCACGATTTTGACGCGGTGTCTGCCGCCCATGACCTCGTCGCCTTTCTTTATCTGTGCGATGCGGCGGATATCGATGCGGACCGACGTGTAAAACTTGAGCGCTTTACCGCCTGGTGTCGTTTCGGGATTGCCGAACATGACGCCTATCTGCATGCGAATCTGGTTGATGAAAATAACGACGGTTTTGGTTTTTGAGACGATTGCCGTGAGTTTGCGCAAAGCCTGCGACATGAGACGTGCCTGCTTGCCCACGTGCTGCGCGCCCATGTCTCCCTCGATTTCGTCTTTTGGCGTGAGCGCCGCGACCGAGTCGATGACGATGACGTCGATTTTCCCTGAGCGGACAAGTGACTCCACAATCTCCAGTGCCTGCTCACCGGTATCGGGCTGCGAGACCAGAAGGTCTTCAATCTTTACGCCGAGCTTCTTCGCATACTCCGGGTCAAGCGCGTGCTCCGCATCGATGAATGCGCAAACGCCGCCTTTCTTCTGGGCTTCGCCGATGACATGGAGCGAAAGAGTCGTTTTGCCGGACGATTCGGGGCCGAATATTTCGATGATGCGGCCGCGCGGGAGTCCGCCGATACCGAGCGCCCAGTCGACGCCTATAGAGCCGGTGGGAATAGCGTTTACGTCCACTTTCGGTTGTGCACCGAGCATCATGATGCTCTCGTCACCGAACTTCGTTTTTATCTCAGCGAGCGCCCGCTCGATATCCTTGTCAGTACCTGTGCCGGTCGTTTTAGGAGCCGCCTTTTCTTTTTTTCCGAATTGAGCCATGGAGCGCAGTATAGCAATTGTTGAGGGTACGTCACCTCGGGTGGGGAAAAGGTCCGGGAGGCGGATTCTTGCCGTTTTCGGGGCTTTTCTGTAGGCTCTCGGGGGTTGTTCACAGCCCGGAAGGGCAGGGGAGAATTGCAATGACAAAGCTTGCTGTTGTCGGCGCTACGGGCGCCGTAGGCCGCGAAGTGTTGAACCTTCTGACGATTCGGAATTTCCCGCTCACGGAATTGCGGGTATTCGCAAGCAGCCGCTCCGCCGGCTCAAACGTCCACTTCCGCGGTAACGACCTGATCGTCGAAGACCTCGCCGGCGCGGATTTCAGCACGGTCGAGATTGCGATATTCGATACGCCGGACGACGTTGCCGCGAAGTACGCACCCATCGCGCGCGACGCCGGTTGCATCGTCATCGACAACTCGGCCGCATTCCGGATGGATGATGACGTGCCGCTTGTCATCCCTGAAATCAACGGGCGTCTGCTCGAGAAGCGCAGTGGCATTATCGCCAATCCGAACTGCACGACCGCCATCGGCCTCATGGGCCTCTGGCCGCTCCATAAGGAGTTCGGTCTTGAACGGGTTTTCGGTTCGAGCTACCAGGCGGTTTCGGGCGCCGGCGAATCCGGCATAGCGCAGCTCAATCGCGAGACCCGCGAATACGTCACGGGAGTCGCCGAAGAGATCGGCGTCCCGGCGTTCCCGCATCCGATTCTTCGCAACGTCATTCCGCACATCGGCCGGTTTGATGCGAACGGCAATACGAGCGAAGAAATGAAGTTCGAGCGGGAAGGGCGCAAGATTATGAACCTGCCGCACTTCAGTTCGAGCCTCACCTGCGTCCGTGTGCCCGTCATGCGTTCGCACTCGGTGGACATGATCGCATTCTTCGAGAAGCGCGTGTCCGTTCGCAGGGCGCATGACGCGCTGCGCGAGGCGTCTGGCGTTACGCTGAAAGACGATACGGCGAAGGGTCTGTATCCGATGCCGCTCACCGCGACGGAATCGTTCGACTGCGAGGTCGGACGCGTCCGCATGGTGCCCGGGTTCCAGAAGGCCCTGCACCTCTTCGTATCCGGCGACCAGCTCTGGAAAGGGGCGGCGCTGAATGCGGTGCAGATTGCCGAACGCCTGGTATCAGGCTGAACCGGCGAGATGCAGTCAGTCCCGATTGAGTCCCCGGGGCCGCGTGTAAGCGCGGCCCCGTTTTCTTTGGCGATTCCTGATGCCGACCTCAAATACGGGAGGTGCAACAGGTGCTATAAATGATTCGCGAAATATACTAGTATGAGCGGGTGAAACAGAAATCTGTGCTGCTCACGGGACTTATCGCTGCACAGCTGCTCCTCATCATTCTCCTCGGCGCGTATGTATACGAAAAGTGGGGAACGCAATTCGCACTTTCAATCGGGTCACTACGTCGTGAAAATTTTCAATTTGGTCAGTCCGCTGCACTGAAGAATTTTTTTGAACCGGCCGCAGTGCCCGGCGGGAGGGTCGAGGTGCCTAAGCCCTATCCCGGTTGGTTGAAATCGCGGCCGACGTACACGATAAATTCGGAAGGCATGAATTCCGGTAAGGAATATGCGGTACAAAAACCGTCGAAAACGTTCCGGATTATTACTCTCGGTGATTCATGGACTTTCGGATTCCTCGTCAATACGGCGGATAATTACTCTTCTCAGCTGGAGAAACAACTCAATGCAAGTGCTGCATGCGGGGGAACACACTTCGAAGTACTGAATCTGGGTGTACCCAGTTACGATATCGCCTACTCGGCGGAACGACTCAGGGTGCGCGGAGAGAAATATTCTCCCGACCTGGTCGTTTGGCTTATTCATGATGACGATTTTACTGAACCGAACGAGTTTATCGTGAGCAGAATGGAGCAGTACAAGTCGGAAATCGAAAAATCCGGCGAGACGCCCAATATGGTCCTCAAGGTGAGTAACGGAGGCAGCAAGTATGAGGACGTACAGGGGACAAAACCGTTCTTTTCGGGTTCTGAAATGAACATAAAAATTGCCGCCAGAATGAAAGCCGCGGAAGCGGTGCGTTCCGAGTGGGGCGTCAACGGAATGATGCGGTACGGAATATCACAACTGAATCGCTTCAGGAGTACCTATGCGGGTCCTCTTGTAATTTTTATGTACCCGTACCTCGGCGATACCCGAGAAGTGCATACGGCGGTACAAAAAGAGCTTCAGGATTTCGTATCGCAACAAAAAAATGCGTCGCTCCTGTCTATTCCCGAAGATTTATCGAAGATAGACGGACTCCTGCCCGACTTTCATCCGAATGAGAAAGGGCATGCCATCATTGCGAAAGATCTGTTCACGTATGTGACGCAGCACCATCTGGTGCCGTGTAAGGCTCTCTGAAAACGAGGAAATCGCCGATAGCCAAACAGTCGAGCGTGGTTTCTTTGAAGTCGCGAATTGCTTGAGCCGGATTCTCAACTATCGGCTCTCCCGCGATGTTGAAGCTCGTGTTGAGCAGGAAGGGCAGACCCGACAGTGCCGCAAAAGACTTCAGGAGCGTGTGGTAGCGTCCGTCGCCGGGCGTAATTGTCTGCACGCGGCACGTGCCGTCCGCGTGCACGATGGAGGCTATCTCGTTACGTTTTTCGTCGTGGACCGCGAAGCAAAAATTCATAAAAGGAAAATTGCTGCCGGCGCCGTGTGTATCGACAAATTCGCCGAGTTTCTCCGCGAGCACCGAGCCTCCGAACGGACGGAATTCCTCCCGACCCTTTATCTTGTTGACCTTGTCTTTCATGTGCGCGAATCGTGGGTTTGCCAAGATTGAGCGTGAACCGAGCGCACGCGGTCCGAATTCCATCCGGCCTTGAAACCATCCTATAACTTTGTCCTGTGCAAGAAGTGCCGCGACTTTCTCACAAAACTCGTCTTCTCGCCCGACGTATATATACGGTACGCCGGCCGCCGTAAGTTCGCGTTCGATATCGTCGTTTGTGTAGCGGGAACCGAGTTGCAGATGTGTAATTTCTTGACGAGGGATCGTCATGTCTCGGGTGAGTGACGCGAAAAGTGCGGAACCTATTGCTGCACCGCTGTCTCCGGATGCACCGAGTATGTATATGTTTTTGTAGGGAGTTCGGGAAGATATTTTTCCGTTCGCGAGAGCATTCAGCGCGACCCCGCCGCTTATGCAGAGATTCTCGCTCCCGTCGACGGCATGCAGGTGGTTGAGCATTGAAAAGTAGATGTCTTCGGTCACACGTTGGATACTTGCCGCTACGTCCGCATGAAATTCCGTTACGGAATCTTCCGGACGCCGGGGATGGCCGATGATTTTCTCAAATGCATGGCTCCACATGGCATCGCGTTCACGGAAGGAAAAATAACGGAGGTCCAGGCGGAAGCTGCCGTCTTTCTTGAGATACATGAGTGAGCGGATAGCCTCGACGTAACGTGGCGTGCCGAGCGCCGCGAGCCCCATCATTTTGTATTCGTCTTCGTTTATCCTGAACCCGAGAAAGGCGGTAAATGTGGCGTACAGGAGGCCCAGCGAATGAGGAAAATTTTGGGAAAAGAGGGGTGTCAGTGTCGTTCCTTCGGCGGACCACATGCACGTCGTCTGGTACTCGCCGATACCGTCCACGGTGAGTACCGCGGCTCTCTCGAAGGGTGAAGGGAAAAAAGCAGCGGATGCATGCGAAGTGTGGTGCGGGACAAACGAAATGGTCCCGGTGAAATCGAGCGATTTCCGGATTGTGTGTTCGACAGCCAGTTTCTCCCCGAACCATTCCGGCAACCGGTGTATGAATGAAGACTGCGAGTGCGGGTATGTCTCAACAAAGTTCCCGAGGATACGTTCGAATTTAAGAAGCGGCTTTTCGTAGTACGCGATGTGTTCGATATCTTTTGCCGTGCACGAAAGTGAGTCGAGACAGTTCCTGATGGCGAGATGCGGAAAGCTGTTGTCGTGCTTGATGCGGCTGAACCGTTCTTCTTCCGCGGCATACAGCACGCGCGCGCCGTCTGTGAGAGCTGCGGCGCTGTCGTGGTAGAAAGCTGAGATACCCAGAGTGCGCATGATCGGTCAGTAGGGCGAAGCGAGGGAGACCGCGTCGGTAGCGGCAGGCTCAGAAACTTCCCAAAATGATTCCCGTATCGCCCTGCGTCCGGACAGTAAGGCAAGTTTTCGTACCAGCGCGACCGGACCGATAATCGTATGGTAGGCGACGAAGAGTACCGCGTGTGCGGTGGCATCGTTCAGACGCCTGATGAGACGCTTCATAGAAAGGGGTAGATAAAGAGCGGAACAGGGGCGATTTGCGCGCTGATGACAAGCAGCACGACGATAATAAGGAAGAGGAACACGGGGATGAGCCAGACCTTGTCGGTTTTCGTGATGAGCAGTATGAGCTGCTTTATCGTCTGAATCATAGGTTACTCCTGCGGCGCCGGTTTTGTTGACGAAGCTGTTGCGGGAGTCGTTGTCGAGAGCGCAGGCGTCGTTGTCGCAGTGGGGACGCCGCCAAGAGGCGCTACATAGACGACCTGCATGATTTGATACTGTTCCCGGCCGTACTTATCCTTTGCGTCGAGAATTATGCGGTTCAGTCCTTCGGTCAGGAGGTACGGTTCTTCAAAATCACCGCTCTCCGTCACGGGAATGGCTTTTCCGTTCATGCGAAGTTCGGAGATATGTTGGGCTGTGCCTTTGATGAGAATGAACGGGTCGTGTACCTCCTGTACCGTTTCGGGTACTGAAATACGCGGGCCGTACAGAAAGCCGCGTGCTTCGAAGTATGCATACCCGACGATGATGAGGAAGAAAATGCCGAGTGCGGCCTTCGTCAATTTTGAGTCGCGGTACGGCAGCATAGGGGACTACACCGTTTCTTCCTCGTTCTCGCCGGCAGGTATCTGCGCGAGCTCGTCGGCATTGCCGGCACCGATAATGTCGCGGGGTTTCGCGCCGTCAGCGGGGCCGATGACGCCTCTGTCCTCAAGCAAGTCCATAAGCCGGGCAGCACGCGCATACCCGACCCCGAGTTTGCGCTGCAGGTAGGAAGTCGAGGCCTTTCCGGCTTCGATAACGGTCTTTTTGGCCTCAGGGTAGAGGTCGTCGTCATCTTCAGAATCATCAGACATTGAGGAGAATACGGCATCTATACCGCTGCCGACTTTTGCGGCGTCGGTGAAGTCGATTTCGCTCAGGAGCGGTCCGTCACTGTGCTTCGCAATCCATGCGACGACTTTCTTGACCTCATCTTCCGAGATGTACGGTGCCTGGATTCGGCGCGGTTTCGACATTTCGCCCGACAGGAAGAGCATGTCGCCCGCGCCGAGCAGCTTCTCGGCGCCTCCCATGTCGAGAATAGTGCGTGAATCTATTTGTGAAGCGACCTGGAGTGCCACGCGGGCGGGGATGTTGGCTTTGATGAGTCCCGTAATGACTTTTACGGACGGACGTTGAGTCGAAAGGATGAGGTGGATTCCGACGGCGCGGCTCATCTGGGCGAGGCGCACGATGCCGCTCTCGAGCTCGCGCGGGTACGCCTGCATGATATCCGCGAGCTCGTCGATGATGAGAACGATGTAGGGCATGGCCTCGGGGAGCGGCTTATCCGAGCCCGCTTCGTGCTTTGCGAGTGCGACAGCGACGACGTTTTCGTGGTATGACGCGATATCCCGCACCTTTTCCGTTTCAAGAATGTTGTACCGTCGTTCCATTTCCTTAGCGAGCCACTTCAGGGCGAGTATCGCTTTCTTCGCATCGGTAATGACCGGGGTGAGGAGGTGAGGGATTGAGTTGTAGAGAGTGAGCTCGACACGCTTCGGGTCCACCATGATGAAGCGGAGGCGCTCCGGTCCGCAGCGATAGAGAAGCGATATGACGAAGTCGTGGATGGTGACTGACTTACCCGCGCCGGTCGTACCGGCGACGAGCATGTGCGGCATTTTCGCGAGGTCCGCGAAATTCGGCGCTCCGGTGATAGAGCGGCCGAGTCCCAAAAGGAGCGGCTTGTCCGAGCTGGTGAACTGTTCATCGGAGACTATCGGCCCCATGCCGAGCGTGGTGCGTGCGATGTTCGGAACCTCGATACCGACGAGGGATTTGCCCGGGATAGGAGCTTCGATGCGGACAGGGGCGGCGGCAAGCGCGAGCTCGAGGTTTGACTGCAAGGCGACGATTTTTGAAAGCCGCACGCCTTCCGCCGGCTTCATTGCGTATCGCGTCACGGTCGGGCCGATGGATGCTTCATCCATTTCTACCTGAATACCGAAATTCTGGAGAGTGCGCTTTATGATGTTCATATTCGCCTTCACGTCTCCGACTTCAGGCTTGCCCTTGTTCTTTGCAAGAAGCGACGCGGGAGGCGGTTCGTATGCGCTCCCTGTCGCGGCAATGATGGGGAAGCCTTCCGCCGGGGTCTCGGTCGGCGCGCGTACCGCGGGCTCCGGGGTCACCTCATCCTGTTCCTCAGGTTCTTCGGGCTCGACCTCCTCTTCTGTGTCTTCCTCTTCAGGCAAGCCCACAACAGGCACGTCGTCTACTGAGCGCTCCACCTCGGGAGATTCGCGTGTCATCCTCTCTCGAATTGCCGCGAGCACATCGCTCAGGTGTATATCGAAAGCGATGATGAGCGACACGATGATGAATGCAAAAAGAAATATCACTGTTACCGGGATGTCGACTGCCGTAACGATAGGATGCGAAACAGCGTATCCGAGTACGCCGCCCTTTCCGGTGAAAGCAAGATTCACCAACGCGAGCGCGGAGAGAAGAAAGATTCCCATGCTGAGCATCTGGACCCAGCTGACCGATTTCTCAAGCGAACGAAAAATCAAAATCGAAACTAAAATAAGAGACAGGGGAAGGAGCATATATCCGACTCCAAGAAGCCACGAGAGTCCGTTAAACGTCGCCGAGCCGAGCGTGCCGCCGAGGCCGAATGCCGCAAGTACCAGCGCACCTGCAATCGCAAAAAAAAGTATCGCGGTGACGCCGCGCAAAGCTTCGCTGCTGACATGATGTCGCTCCGGCTCTTCCTTAGTTTTCGCGCGCCGCTTTTTTTCTTTCATCAAAGCCATAATAGCACGCGAAGATGCAGAAATTATTGCGCATTTTATGGATGGAATCGCTTTTTGGACATCGGTGAAGTGCTTATGAAATGAGGTTGCGTAAGAGCCACGTCCTTTATATAATAGACACACTCGTAACGTCTCTAAGACATTCAGGGACAAGATTGCGAATCTAAATGGACGATATAAAAGACGTGCAAAAGACAGATTCAATATCTCGCTTTATGGACGGTCACACTGTCCGTACGAATCCATTCGGGGAAAATCGCGCCGGCGACAGGGCATACAGACGAGCAGAGCGCATTGCCTCCGCAATCCACCTCCTCACAAATCACATCGGGTCCGATGAGCCGGTGAGTTCGGCGATACGTTCCGGTGCGGTGGACCTGCTCCAGCAGATGCTGCTTCTTCGTGATGAGATGAGAGCACCGCAATCGTCGTTTCTGATGGCGGCACAGGCGAGAATTAGGCAGCTTATTTCGCTCGTAAGAATACTTACTGTCTCGGGATATATATCGATGCAAAATGCAACAACAATGGTGGAGGCGCTCGACGAACTCGGAAATTTTATGAGCGTCGCACAGCGCTCAATGTTGTCCGAAAGTTTCTCCGTCTCCCGTGATGATCTTCTCGACGTGCGAACCAGTGCGCCGGCGCGCGCTGTAAGAATAGTAAAGGACATAAAGGACACGGCCGATGCCGCGCCGTTAAATCAATCAGTGTCCGATGTATCTGAGTCCGATAACAGCGCTTTCAGAAAAGGACAGATAACGGTCCGTGCCCAAAGTATTCTCGACATCCTTCAGAGCGGGGGAGTTATGGCGATAAAGGACATCTGCTCGAATTTGCCGGAATACAGCGAGAAGATGATCCAGAGAGAGCTCCTGGGTCTCGTTGAGGGAGGTAAGGTCAAAAAGACAGGGTTAAAGCGCTGGAGCAGGTATACTATTGTGCAATAGCCTTTGTGGCCTTTGTTTGATGAGATGACCCCCTCCGTGGGCCGTTGCCCGGGCTGAAATATATGGCTTTCCGGCACGTCTATATAATTGACTCCATCGTGAAGGTGGAGTAATGTACGCCCCGTAACTTATGTCGAAAGAGTGGCGCTAAACCGCGCTTTTTTGCACAAGTTATCCACAAAACGCAAAGGCGCCCAAAGCACCTGCGGATTGTGTCGCGTATAATTGCGCTGATGCTCTGGGAGCATCCGCTTGAAGCGCTCGGCGCTTCTCGTGGTTCTTTGACATTTGAATACGCATACAAAGCAAAGGGTGTCGCACACCTGTCTTCATGAGTTACATGAAGAATTCCTCATCTGTTATTCATGTAATAGATGAACGCCGCACGACTGTTTATCCGGATACGATTGAATGACTGATAAGCTCCGCCAGCTGGCGGGTTCCCATCTCGCTGCTAATCCCAGACTCCGCGTCGACATTTATTAAGGGGTAGGGGCTAGCATAATTATTAGTTTTTCGTTCCTTCTATACAGAAGGAGCGGGAACACAAAACGCAAATATATTCACGTCGAATGAATATGGATGCGGTCCGGTAGGTTCTTCGGAACTGACTGGATACAAAAGGTCAAAACAAACTATGAGTAAAGCATTAGCAACAAAAAACGTTGCGGCGATCCTCTTGTCTGTTGCGATGGTTCTCGGCTTCGCGTTTTCTTTTGCCGCTCCGGCAAAGGCTGACACGCTCTCCGATCTCCAGGCACAGATTCAGGCATTGCTCGCACAAATAGCAGCACTTCAGGGCAACACGGGTACCCAGCAGGTTGGGGGACTCAAGTGCACAGCCACCTTCACGCAGAACCTCAAAGCGGGTTCGACGGGAAGCGAAGTAATGGCACTTCAGAAATTCCTGAACAGCATTGACGGTACGCAGATTGCGACCGCCGGCGCAGGTTCACCGGGAAATGAGACATCCTACTTTGGTCCTGCGACCAAGGCTGGAGTAATCAAGTTCCAGGAAAAGTTCGCAGCTGACGTCCTCACACCGGTCGGCCTCACAAAGGGCACTGGTAACTGGTTCGCTTCTACACGCGCTAAGGCCAACGCGCTCTGCGCAGCTGGCACCGGCACGGGTACTGGCACCGGTACAGGAACAGTTACGGGCACGGTCACAGGTACGACATCAGGCGGTAATCTTTCCGTCGGTGCCGCATCTCAGCCTGCCAACTCGCTCGCTCCGGCTGGCGCAGCCCGCGTTCCGTTCACGACATTCACTCTCACCAACACCTCTTCACAGACGGTCACGGTCACGGGTGTGACGGTCATGCGGACAGGTCTCGCCAACGATGCGGTCTTCTCGGGCGTTGTTCTCATCGATGAGAACGGCACACAGCTCGGCAACTCGCGAACGTTCAATTCCGACCACACCTTGAGTGCTGGCGACACGTTCACGATCAACCCGGGTCAGACGAAGACGATCACGGTTGCAGGTAACATGGCTTCGTCGCTCTCGAGCTACTCAGGCCAGGTTGTCTCGCTCCAGGTCACGGGCATCAACACGACCTCGACGGTCTCGGGCTCGCTCCCGATCACGGGCGCTTCCCAGACAATCAACTCGACACTTTCAATCGGCACTGCGGCCATGAGCCTCGGTGGTTCCGACTTGAATGCTGATCAGTCGAGCGTCAACATCGGTACAATCGGCAACACGGGCGCATCTGTCCGCATCACTGCCGGTTCTGCTGAAGACACATGGGTCAAGTCGATCCGCTGGAACCAGTCCGGTTCTGCGAGCGCGTCTGACCTCGCCAATGTCATGACTGTTGTTGACGGTACTTCGTACCCGACGACTGTTTCGACAGACGGCAAGTACTACACGACAATCTTCCCGGGTAACGGTCTCCAGATCGCGAAGGGCCTCAACAAAGAGGTCGCCGTGAAATTCGACATCGTCTCGGGTCCGGGTCGTACAGCTGAGTTCGACATCTACAAGGCGACCGACGTCTTCGTCGTGGGTGGTACCTACGGCTACGGCATCACGCCGACACAGAGTCAGAACGGCACCGCCGGTGCCGGTTCTCAGTTCACGAACGGTACGCCGTTCTATTCGGGCTCGGTCTTCACCATCAGCGCAGGCACGGTTACGTCGCTCTCGCGCGCGAATGAAGTCACAGCTCAGAACATCACTCTTGGTACTCCGAACCAGCCTTTGGGCGGCTTCGCGATGAACATCCAGGGTGAGGCTATCTCGGTCAGCACGATGAACTTCTACCTCGCGACATCTTCGTCGCTCGGCAGTGGTCTTCTCACAGGCGTCCGCCTCGTCGATGAAAACGGCGCGGTTGTCGCAGGACCGGTTGATGCCACGTACTACGATGCGAACAACCAGAAGGTTGCGTTCACCAACACGGTGACCTTCCCGACGGGTCGTCACGTCTACACGTTGCAGGGCCAGCTTCCGACCACTCTCGTGAATGGCGGAACGATCTACGCCAAGACTACTCCGTACACGGATTGGTCAGGCGCGACAGGTCAGTCAACGGGTAACAGCATCTCGCTCGCAGCTCTTAGCTCTCCTGTAACATCGAACACGATGACGGTGCGCTCCGGCGCAACGACGATCTCTGTCTCGGCAACTCCGCCGAATCAGACAATCGTTTCTGGTCAGTCTCAGATGACTGTCGGTAACATCGTCTTCGACGCAACGCAGTCTGGTGAAGATGTCCGGTACACATCGGCACAGTTCACCTACATTGCGGACTCGACAGATACGAGCATCACGAACTGCTTCGCCTACGATGGCGCAACGCAGCTCAACAACAACTCAGTCAACGCCGCGGGTGTCACTTCGGCAACCGCAAAGACGTTCACCTTCAACAACACTCTCGTCGTCTCGAAAGGCACGACAAAGACTGTTGCCATCAAGTGTGACGTCCCGGGCAGCTTGACCTCGGGTTGGTTCGCATGGGGCGTGGCTGTACAGCCGGGCACCGCGAGCAACACCATCAGCGGTACAGGTGTCTCGTCTACACAGACGATTTACCCGATCGCGACGGTCAACACAGGTGCTTCAGCCAACAAGCTTACCCTCACGGGTAGCGGCGGCCTCACGGTCGCGCTTGATGCTTCAAGCCCTTCGTACGCAATCGCAGCTGGTGGCTCCACAGGGGTAACCCTCGGCGCCCTCCGCTTCAGCGGTACGAACGAAGCGATGAAGATCGACCGCGTTGCTCTTCAGATGAGCAACACGTCGGCTTCTTCGTCTCCGTCTAACATCTCGCAGGTCTACCTCTACGACGGTGCCACACAGGTGGGTACGGCAATCTTCGCCGGCACTCGCTTCGCGACATCGACGCTGACCTCGAGCGTCATCATTCCTGCCAACGGCTACAAGATCCTGACGGTCAAGGGCGACCTTGCCGGCATCGGTCTCTCAAGCTCTGGTACGGAAGGTGCACTCGTTCAGGTTGATTACGACGATGCTGATTCAACCGGCACACGTGCCGTCGGTCAGTCATCGGGTTCGACAATCAACCGCACCTCGTCTGCAGATACTGCAGCCTCAGGTGTCCGCGTCTTCAAGAGCCTCCCGACAGTCGCGAAACTCGCGGCTCCGTCGACGACGCTTCTTGCGCAGAACGGAACGGAGCTTTACCGCTTCTCCATCTCTGCAAACGCATCGGGTGACGTAGGTCTCTACCAGGTTAAGGTGAACGTCTCGACTTCGTCAGCCAACACGGCCAACGGAACGACATCGGTCGCCAACCTGAAGATCTACGCGTACACCGACGCGGGACTCTCGTCAGGTGTCTCAGGCTTCTCTTCGGGTCTCATCTCGAACACAGTCACGACTGGTGCCAATAGCGGCAACAACACGATGGTTGTGGATCAGAGCGGCCTCGACAAAGTCGAGATTCCGGCAGGACAGACCTACTACTTCAAGGTAGTCGGCGATGTCTCGCAGGTCGCAGGAACGACCGGCTCAGCCGGCTCGGTCACGACGAAGATCTCAGGTGACTCAGCATATCCGTCTCTCGCCACCGCCCTCATGGACGATGCGACGACGATTGCTGGCGGCACTAACAGCTCTCTCGTCTGGTCGCCGAACGCGACTACGACGTCTACGACAGCTGCTGACGACTGGACCAACGGCTACGGTGTAGTCGGACTCCCGTCTGGCGGTACTGACGCTACGACGTTGTCCAAGTAATCCGGGCGCAGGAGCGTAGTCTTCTGACTACCTTTCTGCTCTCACCGTCCGTGGCGACAACGCGGACAGCAAAGCCCCCCTCCGAAAGGAGGGGGGCTTTTGCATATGTGCACCTTACCGGAACGAAGTTCCGGTCATCTGCGCACGTATGTAAAAGCGGCCGGAGCCGACACGCGAATGCGTGGGACGGCGAGGCGGGGCCTGCGCGCACCCGACTACTGCCGGGTGACGTGTGGGCTTTTGCGTTGGGGCGGCTTTTGAGTCGGAGAGCTGCTTGGTGTAGAATGCCGCCATGACACAACGAAGCCAAAAAATCACCATTGCGGCAGCACTCATCCTCGCAATAGCCGTACTTCTCCTGAGTGTTGCGTATAACCGCGGTGCGCTTACGTTCGACGGATGGAAACCGCGCTTCTCCTTGAGCGCTTTTAAGAATCCGAAGCCGTCTCTCGACCGCCCTATTACGTTTCCCGCTGATTTCACACAGGAGGCGCAGACTCTCTTTAATCAGCAGCTCGCCAAAACAAAGGCCGCTATCGAAGCGGACCCGAGCGACGTTTCCGCGTGGTTTGACCTCGCTATCGATTACCGCATGGTGGGGGATTACGAAGGAGCGGTTGCTATCTGGAAATACATAAGCGCGAAGTATCCGACCGAGGGCATATCACTCCACAATCTCGGTGAGTATTACTTCCATACCGCGAAGGACTATCCAACCGCAGAGAACTACTACCGCCAGTCCATCAAAGTCGCTCCGCATCTCGAACAGAACTACCTCGACCTCGCCGATATGTACACGTACGTATACAAGCAGGATACGGATGCCACGGTGAACATCCTCAAAGAGGGTATTGCCAATCTCGTCGCGCCGGAGAACGTGAACCTCGAAATCCAGCTCGCCGCATACTATGCATCAAAGGGCGACACCGCCGATGCGCGCACCTACTACCAGCAGGCGCTCCAGACAGCCCGTGCGCTCAAGAACACCACCCTCATCACGCAGCTCGAGAAATCCCTCTCCCGCCTCAAGTAACCCCCCCAGAATCCGTTGCCACATACAAAGGTGACACCTTCGTACGAAGGTGTCACCTTTGTAATTCGGCCGACTCACGATAGTAAGCCAGGGCGTTTTTAAGCATATCGCGGGGCTCGAAATACTCCGCCGTCTTAAAGATGGAGGGTCCCAATATATTTCGGAGCGAGTGGTCAGGCGAGGAAAATGCTCCAAGACTACTGTAGGGATATCGTTCCACGTATTCGAACAATGATTCCTCGTCCGTCACGTCCCCATCCTTCCAGCCGGGCTCCATGAGCTCTGCAGGATTGCAGTATAGATATTGCGCGCCGTAGTTGAGATATCGGTCACTATCGATATGGCGCGACCGGAACGGCTTGTTGAAGAGATTACCCGTTCTTTTCTGGCGAATATTGAAATACATCGTGTAAGCGGTACCGAGTTTGCGCATAAATTTTGTTATGCCGCCCTCGGTATGCTCGTAAATCAGTAGGTGAAAATGGTTCGGCATTAAGCAAAAGGCACCAATATCGACAAGTAAAGTTTGTCGGGGGATGCTCAGAGTTTCTGCAATCACAGATCTTCGTATCGCTCGCAAATCGAGCGTGCCATCACTGTTCGCAAGGTACAGAAGTTCGAGAAAGCGAATGTAATCACGCTCGTCACAGAAAACTATTCGCTTGTCGATTCCGCGATTGTAACAGTGATACCACTCTCCCTCAGCAAAGGGAACTCGATTCATGAGTAAAAAAATAACATTCCGAAGGTGTCACCTTCGTATGGCATTCGCAACAGTGTGGATAATTCATGAAGGAGAAAGATAACGTGGGATAATTTTGCGTATGAAGAACGCCGAGGGGTCGGGCGTGAACATGTCATTATCCCACGTATGGAAGAACGTGCGCTGGCTTCTCCTGGTGGTCGCTCTTCTCTATATCGCGGCAGTGATTTGGAATATTCAATGGCCGGCGAGTAAGGAAAAAACAGATGCTGCGGTAGCTGCTATACATGCCCAACGGCTGACCATGGCAGACGCAGACGGAAAACATCTCCCGCCAGCACCGGACCCAAGGCTTGTAGATGCAACAGTTGAGGGGATTGATGCAAATAGCAACGGTATCCGCGACGACGTAGAGTTGGCGATTTATAAAAAGTATCCCAATTCTCCGTATACGCGAACAGCAGAGCTGCAGTATGCAAAAGCATTACAAAAGTACTTGGTCAGTGTTTTCAATTCAGAGACGTGGATTGCGGCAGCAATTGAAGATTCGCGCGCATACACCTGTATTTCCGAGTCATACCCGAGAACAAATCTATCTCTGCATGGTCATGTGGTGGACCAGCGGTCTAAAGAAGTTGAAGACATGGTCTTCAATAATACAGACCGAAAGAATACCAAATTGAATGCTGACTCGTACATTACTAGCGTTGCGCTGCCGGACAACGACTTTTGTGACTTCGACGCCGGTAGCATTGTGATTTAGGCTTATGAAGGGGCTGGTCATAGCAGCGCTTTGTCTCTGCATGCTAAGCCCATCTTTGGCATCAGCCAGCACCTGCGCTAAAGATGGGAATACAGTTATCTACGTAAATGGCATCCTTACTCTTCAGGCGGATGCCCTACGGGATGCGAAATCGATACAGGATAAATTAGGGCACGGCGCGGATGACAATCCGATTATAGTCAGACTCGGCTATAACCCAACCCACCTCGCAGGGCTCGGGGACAAGATTGAGTCCGTCGCTCAGGCTTTCAATCATTCAGTCAGCGATTACGACCTGAAAACTATTTTGATGCAGATATATCCGCAGGTCACCACTCGTAAGATTTTACTGGTAGGCCACTCCCAAGGAACTTTTTATACGAATGAAATCTACAAATACTTAATAACGCATGGGGTGTCGAAAGAATCAGTGAGTGTCTACAATATCGCGACTCCCGCAAGTTATGTCGAAGGGGGAGGCGCGTATGTCACTTCGACAAATGATAAGCTCATCAACTTCGTACGTACACATGAGGTCAACGGAAACGTTGGTGCGCACCTCAATACGTACTACGTCTCAGGTGGAATCGTCGGCTCAGCTTTGCGCGCAAATATCACGGTACCCAAAGAGAACGGCTACGACGAAAATGAATACGGAGGACATTTGTTGAGCGTCTATCTGGATGGCGCTGCGCCGAAAATAGTTAAGGATATCAACTCTGCACTCGGAAGGCTCCGCGTGCCCGAAACTGTTCCGGACACCGGAGATGGATGTTTTATACCTCCAACAGACGACCTTGCGTACAAAGCGGATAAGCTGATATTCGCACTCGCCGATCCCGCGGCGAAAAGCATCGGTCATATGAATGACATGTTTACCTCGGGCGCACAGGATTTTACAGACTACGCCGCCGATGGATTGAAGCAAGCAGGTCATTTTGCTCAGACTCTTTTTTCGACACTGGCATCTGCCGGCACGAATTCTTCCGGACAAATTGCAGCGGCCTCATTGCCTCTTCCGGATGTAACAAATACAATCGTCAGCATTCCGTCGAATTCTTCTCCAAAACCGGTCGTGCCTGCACCATCAACAGGAGCACAACCTGCACCGGTGAATGACTCGACCGATACGCAGGCGAACGAAGCGAAATCGCCGGAAGCTGCTCACATTGCACCGGGCGGAGACTCTGCCGCTCAGGCACCGCAACCTACTGCGGATCACTCTTCTGAAGCCGCTCAACCGATTCTGTCTCCGTTGTTCGAGGTAACACCCGGCTTTGGGGGAGGCGCTGCACCGGAAGCATCGCCTGTTCAAAGTGCTGCCGCACCGGCTCCTGCGCAGGCGACAGCCACAATTTCTGTAATAGCCCCGACAGAAGGAGGCATGTTCGCTACGACAACGATTACGGCGAACGGAACTGCGGACGCGGATTCTCTGGTGACGCTTTCGTCAGGCTCTACAACTGCAACAACTACAGCGGATGCTTCGGGAAGTTGGATGCAATCAATCACGCTCGACGAGGGCAGTTCGACGATTTCATTCAAGGCGACCGCTGACAACGGACTCGAGTCCGACAATGTTGTAAGAAATATAACTGTTGATACTACGCCGCCTGCGGCACCGAACATCGTAGTGGACGAATGCGCAGCTTCAATCGTCGCTTCCTTCTGTGTGGTGCCGACACGGGACGTCACGCTTTCCTGGCCGTACGATGTCGACGTCTCATCGTACGCGATTCTAAAAGATGGAAATGTGGCGGCTTCGTCGAGCGCGACTTCCAGCTCTCAGCATGTCAGTCTGAATGCGACAACAAGTTTTGCCGTCATCGCTTATGACGCGGCAGGCAATGCGGCAACTTCGTCTGCGGTAGAGCTAAGCAGTGTAGAGAGTCCCTTGATAATCAATGAGATAGGTTGGGGCGGAGACAGCACCAGTGCATCGCATCAGTGGATTGAGCTCAAAAACATATCGACCTACACGATTGATATGTCCCATCTATTGTTGAACATATCGGATGGTACCAACATTGCTCTAACGGGATCTGTTCCTCCGACGCACGGAAATTTCCGATTGGTGCAGTCGAGTGGCATACCCATTACTGGCGCAGATACCATGGTGACTCCTTTTTATTTGGCGACCACAAGCGCGGAACAGGTGAGCCTGATGTGGAACGCATCAACGACCATAGATTCGACGCCCGCGGTCAACACGTGTGCGGGATGGTGTGCTGGCTCATACAACAAAGTACTCGGTTCAAATGTTACCGGCGTAAATGACCTTTCGACGCGACTTTCGATGGAAAGAGTGTCGGATGAGAGTGACGGACTACTCGCATCCAGTTGGCACAGCACGGACAGTTACGGGCCGTGGATTGGCACGGCTACGACATTGTGGGGGAGCGCCGGAAGAGAAAATAGTGCAGGGCTTCCCGACGCCGGCGTCTACTGCGGCGGGACCGAGAATCTTCTTACTGAAGATGCCTCGTTCAACCCGACCGGCGGATGTACGTATCTTGCCCGTTTTATCACGGGGGATACCTACGGAGCTTTGCGATATGTCGGGTTGTACAGAGGTGTTGTCGGCAGCTCGACGGCCGTGATAGCTCACTCGGCAGGTAAGGCGCTCGCGTACTCGACAAGTGACGGTGTGCCTGCAAATGCGACGGCGGGAGAGCGTTACTTTTTTGCAATCTGGGAAATCCGGAATTGGCCGAATGCAAATGACGGCACGGACTTTCCGACAGTATTCACGACAGGCGCGTTCGCAGCGCCTCACGGTAACTATGTGACCCTTCCTTTCACGTATCAGCCATGAGACGCGAAGGTGTCACCTTTGTACAAAGGTGACACCTTCGTGATTTGGGACTTTCTGACCTTGCCTCGGAAGTGATCTCTGGAGGACTAGAAGCGGGGGCGGTTGACCCAGCGCTTGAGGCCGCGGAGGATGAGGAGAAGCAGAACGACGGCGAGGAGATAGAAAAGCCATTTGGTATCAAACGCGAAGAGAGCGGCCGCGGCGGCCGTCTGAATGCCGGTGTTGAGAAGCGACTTACCGCTGCTCGAGTTCGCTGAGGCAGGTGAGGTAAATCCTTTTGCGACGGAAGTTGTGGCATGCGAGCTGTTTGCTTCGGAGGTAGATGCGGCGGTGCCTGTCGTTCCGTGTGCGTACGGCTCGAGGAAATCCGCTCCGGCCATACGGAGATTTTCTGTCTGGTTCAATACCGCATTCGCGATTTTCGCGACGGGCGATGATGAGGTCGAGAGTCCCTGCACGATGGCGGTCGTTTGCTGGATAGTCTGGTCTACCACGGACGGCACCGGAGGCGTGGGAGGCGGCACGGCGGCCACTTTCACCGCGACCGCATCCGTCGTGTCTTTCTCAGTACCTGATTCGAAGCGGGCGCTGAGTGTGTGCGTGCCCTCTTTTGCGCTCCATGCAGCCGTCGCCAGAGTGGAGCCGCCCGCGGCGAGATTTACATCTTTTGTATCAAAGGCAGTGCCGTCGGCAAGGAAGGAGACAGTTCCTTTCATCGGGTCGCCGGTCGCGTTGTACACGGCGGCGTACACGGTGATGCTCTCGCCCGCCTTTGCTTCGGTCGCGGAGACCCACAGCGGCTGGCGGGGGAAGCCGAATGAGGAGGCAGATGCGAGAGTTGGAATGGCGAGGAAAAGCGCGGTAAAGAGTGCGGCAAAGGTGCGCATATGACTACAGTATACGGCGTGATTCATATACAATATACACATATGCAAGAGTCCCCGGTCGGGTCTTTTTTCAAGTTCCTGCTCGGTTTTCTGGTTTTTATTTCCGTGAGTTTCGGGGTGACATTTACGGTCAACAAAATGGCGCAGGCGAAAGACGTATCGCAGGCCGCCGCGGCGGCGCGTGCCCAAGCGCTTAATCTGACAAAATAAAATCCCGGCCATCGGCCGGGATTTGTGCGTGTCACAAACATCCGTGAAGATGTTGTCTATCCATCAGGGGGTTTCGGTCGCACGATTTTCGATTCCAGTTCCATCCCGTAGATTTCGAGCGCGAACTTCACGAAGAACTGACTCGTACGGTCAAGTTTCAGGAATGCCTTCGCGGCCACAGTGCCGTTGACCATGTAGACATGAGCGAGAACGAATGCAATCTGGCGACGACGAATGTCGTTCTCGCCGAAGCATCCGGCCAGGAGCTGGTGCACCTCATTGAGCGCTTCGTCCGTCGGAAGAAGTGCGAACTTCGGCGAAATACTTCCGGATTTTGCCAGACGCTTCACGTCCATAAATAATGGCATCGGGATACCTTTCCCATACTGCGATAGAGCAAGAACCGGCGCCACTGTTGTGGTCGCCGGTCCGATTTGGTTGTTTGACGCCTCGCACGGTGAGGTTAATTACGCCCTTCGCTTTTCAGCAAGTTCGACAACGCGCTCGGCGGGGAAGTCAGGGAAGTCGGCCAGCGTGGCCGTTCCTCGACAGAGTTGTCGCAATTGGTCCGCGACAACTTTTCCCAGCTCGGGCCGGTGTTCGACTTCGAGGGCGAATTCCTCCTCCTCATCCAGTTCCTCGCGGGTCCGGAATCGGAGTATGCAAGCCTTCGTCATGAGTCAACGCTCCATTGGTTTCAGGAACATGGGTTACGTTGACGCCTCCGTTTTTGATAATAGCACACTTGACAGGAAAGTCAATTGATTGATACGTAAAACCGCGTAGTATGTGCCCTACAAGGCCAGAGAAAGCGGGTACCCGAAAGGGGTTAATGCACAAGTGCGCCTGCCGAGGTCGAAACTCTCCGGTCCGCCAGGGTGGCGGATACCGAGGGCCTTGATTTATCAGAGGCTCAGATTTGCACATGGCAAAAACAAAAGCAGAGAAAAAGGTCATCATCGACAAGCTCGAGGACGCGTTTAAGAATGCGACGTCGACCGTGTTCGTGCACTTCAACGGCCTTGCCGTTTCAGACGAATCCGCGATTCGTCGTGATTTCCGCAAGGACGACGTGAAGTACTTCGTCGCGAAAAAGACGCTCATCCGTCGCGCACTCGAAAGCCTCGGTCACAAGCACGAAGAACTCCCGCTCGACGGCGAGGTCGCCGTTGCATACGGCGGAGGCGATGATGCAACCGTCGCGGCACGTCTCGTGCATGCGGCCGGTGAGAAGCTCGCCAACAAAATTTCAATCCTCGGAGGTATCTTCGAAGGGAAACTCGTTGACAGCGTGCAGATGAAAGAAATTGCAACCATTCCGTCCTTGCAGGTACTCCGCGGTATGTTTGCGCAGGTGATAAACTCACCGCGCCAGCGTTTTGCGGTCGTGCTCAGTGAAGTCGCGAAGAGCAAAAATTAGCAGCGAATTACATTACGTATGAACAACGAACAAATTATCGAAGCAGTTGAGAAAATGACAGTACTCGAGCTCAATACGCTCGTGAAAGCCATCGAAGAGAAGTGGGGTGTTTCCGCAACGGCAGTCGCCGTCGCAGGCCCGGCAGCAGCTGCCGCCGAAGAGAAGTCGGAGTTTGATGTCGAACTCACTTCGGTCGGTGAACAGAAGATTGCCGTCATCAAGGTGGTGAAGGAGGCTCTCGCGCTCGGTCTCGCCGAGTCGAAGACCCTCGTCGAATCAGCTCCTGCGATGCTTAAGACAGGCGTGAAGAAGGAAGACGCTGAGGCATGGAAGAAGAAGATTGAGGAGGCAGGTGGAAAGGTTACATTGAAGTAATCTTTCTCGCTCGTACAAAAGCCGGTCTCGCGACCGGCTTTTGTGTTGCCATCTCAATAGCCCGCGGTAGGATGCAGGTGTGTACGAAATCTACCTCGGCTTGGGTACGAATCTCGGCGACCGCATCGGTAATCTGCGGCGTGCGATAGGGGAGCTGGAGGCATTTTTAACTGTTCGCAGAAAATCGTCCGTGTATGAATCGGTGCCGCACGGTACGGGCGAGCAGCCTCTCTACCTGAATATGGTCGTGCACGCGGAGACAGCTGCGCAACCGCTCGAACTCCTGTCGCGGGTAAAATCAATCGAATCTTCGCTCGGAAGAGCTGCGGGTACGCACTCGCTTCCGCGTCCGATTGATATTGATATTTTATTTCACGGCGACACTACCTTTGATTCCGCTGAGCTTACCGTGCCTCATGCACGTCTGCATGAGCGTGCCTTTGTGCTGGTCCCGCTCGAAGAAATAGCACCTGCACATGTCCACCCGCGACTGCGCAGACCGATTATCGACCTGCTCGACGAGCTGGGAGGCTATCAGGATGTTGTCTGGCTCTCGGGAGAGCAACTATGACATTTCAGTGGGGAATGCGGACGTACGTGATGGGCATCGTGAATGTCACGCCCGACTCATTTTCAGGAGACGGTATTCCGGACGTAGAAGCCGCGGTTGAACAGGGGATTCAAATGGAAAAGGAGGGCGCGGATATATTGGATGTCGGGGGTGAGTCCACACGCCCGGGCTCTACGCCCGTATCGCTCGAAGAAGAGCTCTCGCGGATTATTCCCGTGGTTGAGCGTCTCGCGAAGCGTGTGCATATACCGGTCTCTATAGATACGTACAAGTCGGAAGTCGCCCGCCGCGCGATTGAGGCCGGGGCCTCGATTGTCAACGATGTGTGGGGCGGAACGATGGAACCGGATATTTTGAAGGTGGCAGCAGAGAAAAATGTCCCGATAGTCCTCATGCATAATCGAAGCAAGCCGAAAGATTTGGCTCAGGAAGAAAAACTCGGCGGGAGATACGTAGGTGTCGCGTACAAAGATTTGATAGGGGACATAAAACGAGAATTGCAGATATCGATAGATGCGGCGCTCGCTTCGGGGATACAAAAAGAAAACATTATCATCGATCCGGGCATCGGATTCGGTAAAACGGTCGAACAGAATCTTGAGCTCGTAAATCATTTGGAAGAAATCAAAGCGTTCGGGTATCCGCTCCTCGTGGGTCCGTCGCGGAAATCTTTTGTCGGCTATACGCTCGACCTGCCGCCCGAGGACCGGCTCGAAGGCACTCTCGCCGCGGTCACGTTGTGCATACAGAAAGGCGCGGATATCGTTCGGGTTCACGATGTGCAGGAGGCGTGCAGGGTCGCTCGGTTTGCCGACGCGGTCGTGCGCCAGCGTCAGAAATGACTTCCGCGGGCTATCCACAGGTATTCGGTCAACGCGCGGACGGGTGGTACTATCCGAGTATATGAAAGAAGATTTCCTGGCGTCGTTTATAGGGAGCAAAGAGCGCGCGCAACTTTTGCGCGTTTTTGTATTCAATCCGTCCGAAGTACTGGCCCTTTCGGGTATCGTAAAGCGCTCCGGAATTTCCGCGAAAGCCGCGTCCCGGGAACTCAAGAGTCTCGAAAAGTTGGGTATCGTGAAAAGAGGTAAGGCGTTTGCGATTACGCTCGCCAACGGCACGAAGCGAATGGTGCAGGGTAAGCAAAAAGAGGACATGTGGACCCTCAACAATGATTTCAACCAGCTCAGACCCGTATCAGCATTCATTCACGAGACGTCGCCCGTGAAGTACAACAACATCGTCGGCGCGCTGCGCGGGGGAGGTAAGATTTCTGCGGTCATCCTTTCCGGTGCTTTTATGGGAGACCCGACGCGCCCCGCCGACCTTATCGTCGCCGCGGATCCGCTCCACGAACGAAAGCTTGAATCCGCCATCAGGAAGCTTGAGCCGCAATTCGGCCGCGAAATACGCTTTGCCGCCTTCTCGACACCCGAGTTCCGCTACCGCATTACGATTCAGGACCGGCTCATGCGCGACACGCTGGATTTCCCGCACCTCGTTCTCCTCGACAGGACCCGTCTTCTCTAAGTACGTGGCTCAATAGAGCCGAAAATACTATCCACATCGCGCGGACGAGAGGCTTTTCCGCGCCGCCCGCGCTGCTATCATGAAGCATATAAGGGGTCGAAACCTTACGCGTTTAAAAAAGCGTATTTAAAAACTTACTCAATACATTCATATGATAGTCACACAGTCAGCGGGTGCAGTGCAGGGCTCGTTCTACGACCTCTGGTACACCGTCGCGCAGTACGTCCCGGCCATATTGGCAGCGGTCGTTGTTTTCCTTATCGGCTGGATAGTCGGTGTTATCCTCTACCGCGTTGTCGTCGAGGTTGTACGCGTCTTGCGCATCGATGACGCGCTCAAAGCCGCCGGCATGAACGATGTCGCAAAGCAGGCGGGATTCTCTCTCGATGTCGGGAAGTTTCTCGGCGCGCTCGTCGAATGGTTCGTAATCTTGGTTTTCCTCGTCGCCGCGCTTGATATTCTCGGTCTTACCCGCGTCACGATCTTCCTCCAGACGGTCGTGCTTCTCTACTTGCCTCAGGTCATCGTCGCAGCGCTCATCATCATCCTCGGTGCCATCGTTGCGGAAGTTGTCCGCGGTCTGATTTCGCACTCGGGTAAAGCAACCGGTGCCCGCGGAGCAAACATCGCCGGAACGATTGCGAAGTACGCGATTTGGGTCACGGCTGTCATGGCCGCGCTCACGCAGCTCGGCATCGCGACCGAAATGCTTCAGACGCTCTTCACCGGTGTCGTCGTTGCGCTCTCACTCGCATTCGGTCTGGCATTCGGCCTCGGTGGAAAAGAGGCGGCAGCCCGCACCATCGAACGCGTCCGTTCGGAGATGCAGCATCACCAATAGTCCCGAGTTTTGTTTCTGAAAGAGGCTCCGCCTTGGCGGAGCCTCTTCGTTTGGTAGACTATCCGCATGCAAGCAGTCATTCTCGCAGCCGGTCGCGGTACGCGCATGGGTGCCCTCACTGAGACAGTCCCGAAACCGATGCTGCCCGTTCACGGACGCCCAGTTTTGGAATACATTTTTGACTCGTTGCCCGACAGTGTCGATGAGGTCGTGCTCGTTGTGGGATATCTGAGCGCGGTCATACAGAAGCATTTCGGAGGAACTTATAAAAACAAAAAGATTTTCTACGTTGAACAGGATGTTCTCAACGGTACGGGTGGAGCACTGTGGGCGGCGAAAGATTTTTTGAAGGACAGTTTCCTGGTGATGAATGGAGACGATATATGCAGAGCGGATGACGTGCTGGCCTGTGCGACATCTCCCGATTGGGCGATTCTCGTTCAACGCGTCGATGACATCGGAACGAGCGGTCTCGTCGTCGTGGATGAGCGCGGACGCGTCGCCGACATCGTAGAAAAGGAATTACACGGCGGAGGACCGGGTCTCGCAAACACCGCGAATTTTTTCCTCCTCGACACCCGTATTTTTTCATACCCGCCCGTCTACCGTCCGGGGAGCACAACGGAATTTGGTCTGCCGCAAACCGTGGTACAGGCCGCAAAAGAGATCCCGATTCACCCTATTGAAGCTCATTCGCTCATTCGTTTAACTGAACCGGATGACATCAAAAAGGCGGAGCAAATGCTCGCTTCCCGCGGCTAGCCCTGGGGCGGTTCTCTCGTGGCTCTGTTGAGCCATGGCCGCGGAAAATATCCAGTGTTTGACACAAAAAAAGCATCATATATACTCCTCTCTACATATGTGTTCGGAAAACAGTGCTCAAGGACGGCAACCGTAATCGGCGAGGAAACTTGCACTTCGGTGGCCGCCTCAAGCGGCCTTTTTCACGCCTCGAGAAATCGCAGGCACGACCACGTATGTTGCTCGTTGACATACGAATATCGACAACAAAAACAAAACCCGTATGCGCGGAGATTTTTCGCGTGTGCGGATTGAAATCAAGAATTAACATTCCGTTTCCGGTTAGTAAGTCTTACCGGGACGGAGTGCAGGAAAATCTGATGCTTCGAAAGGAGTGTCAGTAAAAAACACAAAGCAAAAAAAGTCCTATCTGAAATAGACAGCAGGTAGGCAGTAGACTTGTCACGCCTCTATGCGGAGGTTCGTGATGAGTACAAATACGCGGTTCTCAGAATTCCTTACGGGAGTTCTGAGTAAGGGCGTGTGGTGGATGCCTTGACTGAAGAAGGCGATGAAGGACGTGGTTTAACTGCGATAAGCTCCGGTAAGGTGTTAAGCAACCGTTACACCCGGAGATCTCCGAATGGGGCAACCCTTGAAAGTAAACCTTTCAAACCTCTCACTTAAACGATGAGGGGAGCTGACCTTGGGAAGTGAAACATCTCAGTACCAAGAGGAACAAAAACCAATAGGTATTCCCTGAGTAGCGGCGAGCGAAACGGGAGAAGCACAAACTCAGCCACAAAATCGACATATGAGCGCAAGTTCATAGTTCGATTTTGGGGATGGGGGTTATAAGGCTACAGCGCTAGCAATAGGTAGAGTAAAAAAATGCTTAGATAGAGGAACGAGCTGGGAAGCTCGACCCCAGAGGGTAATAGTCCCGTACTCGAAATCGAAGCATCTCTATGGCTGTAGTTCTTGAGTAACTCAGGACATGAATAGCCTGAGTGAATTCGCCGGCACTAACCGGTAATGCTAAATACTTCTTCAGATCGATAGTGAACTAGTACCGTGAGGGAAAGGTGAAAAGAACCCCGTTGAGGGGAGTGAAATAGAACTGAAACCACATGTCTACAAGGAGTTGAAGAGGGCAGCAATGTCCTCGACAGCGTGCCTATTGAAGAATGAGCCAACGAGTTGATGCGTGCGGCTTGGCTAAGCCCTTTCGGGTGGAGCCGCAGCGAAAGCGAGTGTGAATAGCGCGTTTGTCGCACGTATCAGACCCGAAGCCGGGTGAGCTACCCATGAGCAGGATGAACTCTGTAGAGATACAGAGGGAGGTCCGAACCCGTAGATTGTTCAACATCTTGGGATGACTTGTGGGTTGGAGTGAAAAGCTTATCGAACTCGGAAATAGCTGGTTCTCTCCGAAAGAGCTTTCGGGCTTGCGTCGTATGTTTCTCTGGGGGGTAGAGCACTGGAAGAAGCGGATAGGTCGAAAGACCACTGCCTCTATCAAACTCCGAATACCCAGAGCGCAGTACGGCAGTTAGACGGTGGGGGCGAAGCTCCACTCGTCAAAAGGGAAACAGCCCAGACCGCCATCTAAGGTCCCTAAATCGACGCTAAGTGCAAGTAAGGAGGTGAAATTTCCCAGACAGTCAGGATGTTGGCTTAGAAGCAGCCACCATTCAAAGAAAGCGTAACAGCTCACTGACTTAGAGATTTCGCGCCACAAATGATCGGGGCTAAGCGTCGTACCGAAGATGCGGATTTATATTCCCGCAAGGGAATACAAGTGGTAGGAGAGCGTTCTACGCTGCGATGAAGCCAAAGAGGTGACTCATGGTGGAGCGCGTGGAAGTGAAAATGTTGGCACGAGTAACCGCAATGCGAGTGAGATTCTCGCACGCCGAAAGAACAAGGTTTCCTTCGCAATGGAGATCATCGAAGGGTTAGTCGGTCCTAAGCCGATGGCGACAGCCGGAGGCGATGGACACAGGGTTAATATTCCCTGACCTGCAATATGTGCGATGGAGTGACGGAGTGCTGTACTTTGGGCCCCTTACTGGTTTGGGGTTCATGCCGTGAGGACGAGAGCTAGGTAAATCCGGCTTTTATAATCCGAGCGGAGTGGAAATGTGGAGGCTTCGGCCGATACAGATTCAGGGGAGCGCGCTTCCAAGAAAAACTTCTAAGCTTCAACATGTTGTAGACCGTACCGCAAACCGACACAGGTGTTCAGGTCGAGTAGACCAAGGCGAACGAGTGAGAGATCCCCAAGGAACTCGGCAAAAAAGCGACCGTAAGTTAGCGATAAGGTCCGCCATCGCAAGATGGCCGCAGTTAAAATTTCCCAGCCGACTGTTTACCAAAAACACAGCTCCCTGCAAACTCGTAAGAGGAAGTATAGGGGGTGATGCCTGACCAATGCCGGAAGGTCAACTATGGGCGGTACATGCATTTATGTATGTGCTGGACTGTATAAGCCCCGGTCAATGTCGGCGATAACTATAATCGTCCTAAGGTAGCGAAATTCCTTGTCTGGTAAGTTCAGACGCGCACGAATGGTATAACGAGTTGGGAACTGTCTCGGGGATTTGCTCGGTGAAAATACAAGGGCGGTGAAGATGCCGCCTTCCTGCAGCTAGACGAAAAGACCCCAGAAGCTTTACTGCAATTTGGTATTGGGATTACGGGTGCACTGCGTAGCGTAGATGGGAGACTTTGAAGCCAAGATCTCGGTCTTGGTGGAGTCGCCAATGCAACACCATCCTTTGTTTCTGTAATTTCTAACCTCGCATGAGAAACATGCGAGAGACAGTACCTGATGGGCAGTTTCGGTGGGGCGCTGTCCTCCTAAAAAGTAACGGAGGAGCCTATTATGGTCAGCTAGGTGCGAATGGAAACCGTACCGATAGTGCATTGGCAAAAGCTGGCTTGACTGCGAGTCGTACATGACAAGCAGGCGCGAAAGCGGAGCAAAGTGAACCGACAGTTTGCATTAGATGCAACTGAAGATTAACGGATAAAAGTTACTCTGGGGATAACAGGCTGGTATTGCCTAAGAGTCCAAATCGACGGCAATGTTCGGCACCTCGATGTCGGCTCATCTCATCCCGGGGCTGGAGAAGGTCCCAAGGGTATGGCTGTTCGCCATTTAAAGAGGTACGTGAGCTGGGTTCAAACCGTTCAGAATCTAATACGAAGGTGACACCTTTGTATCGGGGATTGAACGGTTTGAACCCCGAGGAAAGTTAAACGACATATTCACGGCGGCGATATGTAGCAATACATATCGAGAAGCTAACTATTTCGGTGGAACCTGCGTGTAATCCGCACGGGGTAATACCGAGGGAAGCGTATTTTGCAATTGCAAAGTATGCGCCCGTAGAGACTACATGTTAGCCATCCTGAGATATTCGAAGGATGAAGATATAGTCCAAATATTACAACCATATAGCGTGAGACAGGTTGGTCTTAATCTGCTGCAGGCGTTGATTCTTGAGGAGATTCGTTTCTAGTACGAGAGGACCGAAATGAACTGACCTCTGGTCTGGGGGCTGTCACACCAGTGGCATTGCCCCGTAGCTATGTCGGGATCGGATAACCGCTGAAAGCATCTAAGCGGGAAACCAACTCCAAGATAAGGAATCGTTTGAGGGCCGTGGGAGATGACCACGTTGATAGGCACCAGGTGGAAGCACAGCAATGTGTTGAGCCGAGGTGTACTAATACCCCGACAGAACTCTCGAAAGGAATTGTGGGAGTCGCGTAACGCAAAGTGTATTGATTTCAGATTGTTATTGTTGTCGATTTCGTATCAACGAGAGTTGAAAGCTCCGTTCTGGTGGTTTGGCGGAGGGGTCACACCCGTTCTCATTCCGAACACGGCAGTTAAGCCCTCCTGCGCCGATGGTAGTCGCAAGGCAAGAGTAGGTCGCCGCCAGAACGGAGCTTTCAACACAAAACAACCCGCCGAAAGGCGGGTTGTTTTTATGTGTGCGGGAAATATCCGCGCATGAGGGCCCGGGCCGCTTTCTTGTATACTGATGCCATGTCATGGGCTTCACAGAGGAGATTCACCTACGGATTCGGGACCGTACTTTTTTTCATCATACTCATCGGCGGACCGCTCGCGTACCACTTTTTGACCATACCTGCGACTTGCAGCGACGGCATCCAGAACCAAGGCGAGACCGCAATTGATAAAGGAGGCCCGTGCCCGCTCCTCGACTCCCGTACGCTTTCACCATACGTAGTCCTGTGGTCGCGTTCTTTTCACGTGCGCGACGGCTCGTATAACTCCGTCGCGTACATCCAAAATCCGAATGAGAAGGCGGGTATCCGCGACGTGTCATACCGTTTCGGACTGTACGATGCGAACAACGTCCTTATAGCCGAGCGTACCGGATCCACGTTCATTATGCCCGGGACAATTACACCGATTTTCGAAGGAGCAATCGATACGGGGAACCGGATTGTGGCACACACGTACTTTGAATTTACGCAGCCGCTTACGTGGGAGAGGCTCGACGATACGTCGAGCGTTGTGACGGTAAACAACAGGCAGGTGTCCGCGACGGATTCCGCTCCGAACGTCTCGGCTGTCGCAATGAATACCTCGGTGCGTGACATGCGTGACATTACCTTTGTAACCGTCGCATTCGACCCGGCGGGCAATGCGTTCGCTGCCTCACAGACGACCACCTCGGATCTCCCGGGTGGTGAATCGCAGCCGATTGTATTCACATGGCCGGACCCCTTCAATGTCGCACTCGGCAGTATCGATATAATCGCGCGCTCGGCACCCGTTTCGCCGCGACCTCAGTTATAGGTATGGTTGCAAGGCTGCTCAGACTCGAAGGTGCGCGCGCCCGTGCGCTCTTCAACATAGATTGGTTTCTCTTTTTTGCGGCTCTCGCCCTTTCGCTCCTCGGGCTTGCGACCATGCGTTCATTTTCCGTTGAGAACGCGTATTTCGATAAGCAGATAGTCTGGATTGCATTGGCGGTGATTGTATTTTTTTCCGTAAGTATTCCCGATTATGCATTTCTACGCCGGACACCGGTTGTGGTCGGCCTCTATATGGCTGTCGTTTTTCTGCTCGCAATGATTTTTCTGGCGGGCGAAGTCGTCAAGGGCGCGCAAACCCGTTTCAATCTCGGGCTCTTCTTCGTTCAGCCTGCCGATCCTGCCAAGCTGATTCTCGGAATAGTTCTCGCAAAATATTTCGCGCGACGGCACATTGAAATTAAGCACATACGGCACATTCTCGTTTCCGGTGCGTACGCATTCATTCTGTTCGCGCTGGTATTCCTGCAGCCGGATTTCGGCTCGGCGATTACCATTTTCTCGGTGTGGCTCGGTATGGTTCTCGTCTCCGGAATATCCTGGAAACACCTCGGAGTACTCTTTGCGGTCGCCGCAGTCATCAGTGTCGGATTGTGGCACTTCGGCCTTCAGCAGTATCAGAAAGACCGCATTCTGACATTCGTTCATCCGCTCGCGGACATCCGCGGCACGGGGTACAACGCGTATCAGTCGACCGTTGCGGTGGGTTCGGGGCAGCTGACGGGGAAGGGAATCGGATACGGGACGCAATCAAAGCTGCAGTTTCTTCCCGAGTTTCAAACCGACTTTATATTCGCAGCGTATGCCGAGGAGTGGGGGTTTCTGGGCGTAGTCTTACTGTTCGGGCTCTTCGCGATTGTCTTCATTCGTATTCTTTCGATAGCGGCTCACGGGTCGAATAATTTTGATTCGCTCGTCTGCGTGGGCATCGCGATTTACTTCCTCTCGCAGTTCACCGTGCATGTCGGCATGAATATGGGCCTCCTGCCCATCACGGGTACCACGCTCCCGTTTACGAGCTACGGCGGGTCTCACCTCCTCACGGAATATGCCGCACTCGGCATTCTTATGAGTCTCAGAAAGAACGCCCGCCCGTCGCTTCAGGCACGTGACGAGACGGAAATTCTGGGTGCTTTGTAGTCTCCGGGACGTATACACCGCGCGTGCGCTCCACCATCGGCGCAAGCGGGAAGTTACGGCTTCCGGTATTGCGCGGTGCCGTCGCGAGCTCCTCAATTGCATCAGCGAGCGCCAGGGGATCGGCCGGGGGTACGTTTCGCGACAGAGAGAAGCGCTCGAAGAGCGTGGCATCGATGACGGAGGTCGCGACAATCGGAAGCCCCGCAGTATCCGCTTCGAGCGTGACATAGGGGGTTCCTTCTTTCACTGACGGCAGCACGTAGATATCAAATCCGGTCAGGTAGTGAGCGGCATCGGGTATAAAGCCGGGAAGGAATATGCGGTCGGAAACGCCGAGCTTGCCGGCGAGCTTTTCAAGCGATGGACGCTCCTCGCCGTCACCCGCGACAACGTAGATGGCATCGATGCTCCGGTCCCGCAAGAGCGCGACGGCTTCGATTGCGTAGCGGATACCTTTATTCCGTGTGAGCTCGGCGAGCGAGACGAGCCGGATTGTCTCAGGGGTGAGTGGTGCGGGGAGGAGTGTTCCGAACATGCTGCGATAGGCTTCTGCGGGAGTTTTCTGCGCGACGCTTTCGAGACCGAGCGGGATGTGTTGAATCTTGTGCCCGACTCCCCACATGCGTTTGCCTGCGTCGGTATCCGCGTCGGATACGGTTATGACGGCATGAGAGAGAAGTGCGGTCAGCCAGCTCAGCATGTAGATGACTCCGCGCGTGAGTGCGTTACGCGATTCCTTGAACGGCCATCCGTGCACCGTAAATACAATCCGGGGTACACCGGAAAGTCGCCCCGCGAGAGCGCCGAGTGCTGCCGCCTTCGAGCTGTTGAGGTGCACGATGTCCGGGCGGGCTTCACGCAGCATGTGCCGGATTTCGCTGAAACTTTTTATATCAGATATCAGCGCAATATCGCGCCCGAGCGAGGGCAGACGCCTGATGGAGATACCTTTTTCAGTGACCAGCTGAGAAAGTCTACCGGGGACTCCGAATGCAATTGCGCACTTGAACTCTTCCGGCGAGAGGTGGGTGACGAGGTCGTACACGTACCGCTGCGCGCCGCCCCACGTCGCCTTTGTTATCAAAAAAAGCACTTTTTTCTGAGAATTCGCCATATCTTGATTCATACCCCTGTGAATGCCATGATACCGTACAACGTATGACCCTCGTACCGAAGCGCGAGTATGTCCTGCTTTTGGCAGGCGATATCGTAGTGTTTACCGCCGCCCTCTGGCTCACGCTTCTCGTCCGGTACCTGGAGGTTCCGAGCTACGAGCTTTTTTTGCAGCACCTTGTGCCGTTCTCCTTTCTCTTCGCCGCATGGGTGGTCGTGTTCTTCGTTGCGGGGCTCTACGGCAGACATACGCGGCTTTTCCGTAGCCGCCTGACCTCCATCATCCTCTACACGCTCACGGTCAACGTCGCTCTCGCGGCACTCTTTTTCTTCCTCATTCCGTCGTTCGGTCTTGCTCCGAAGACGATACTCGCGCTCTACCTCGTCATCTCCTTCGTACTCGTTTTCTTGTGGCGGATTATTCTTTTTCCGCACATGCCACGGGCTCCGAAATTGAAAGGCGTGCTCATCGCATCGGGTAAAGATGCTTCGGCACTGGCCGAAGAAATTCAGAACGACCCTCATGCGCCGTTCTCTTTTGAATACATTGTGGATACCTCAATCGCTCCCACACATGAAATCATCCAGAAGGTGTGCCGAGTCGCAGAAGAGGACGACGTGACGTTTCTCGTTGTGGACTTCTCGGACCAGGCGGTCTCCGCGGCCTTACCGATAATTTACGATGCGGCGTTCCACAAACGGAGCTTTGCGCTCGTCGAAGCGTCCGAACTCTACGAAGAAATCTTCGAGCGCGTGCCCCTCTCTTTTATAGATTACGAATGGGTTCTTTCGAGCATCACCGCATCCCGTGTGTACGACATATTGAAACGTTTCATCGACCTTCTCGGAGCGACGATAATAGGATTTTTCGCGCTGCTTCTGTATCCGTTTATTATGCTCGCCATCAAGCTCGATGACGGCGGTCCGATATTCATCACACAAGAGCGCGTGGGACGGTATCAACGGCCTATCCGCATTATGAAATTCCGTTCTATGAGCGGGAATGATGAAGGGAATTACGGAGAGAGCGGCAAAACGCAGCTGCGTGTGACGCGGGTCGGCAAATTCCTCAGAGCATCGAGACTCGACGAGATTCCGCAGCTCTGGAACGTTTTCAAGGGCGATCTGTCGCTCGTGGGTCCGAGACCGGAGCTGCCCGCGCTCGCCAATCAGTACAGCGCGCGCATCCCATATTACAACGCGAGACACCTCATTGCCCCCGGGCTCATGGGCTGGGCGCAGCTCAAGCATGACAGGCATCCGCACCACGGTGCCGACATTGTCGAGACGAAAGAGAAGCTCTCCTTCGATCTGTATTACCTTGAGCACCGCTCACTCCTTCTCGACATCTTTATCCTTATCCAGACGGTGCGCATTCTGATTTCCGCCCGCGGGTCCTGATTCTTACTCGCGCCGCCCGTAAAATAACAGTAAGATAGACGTATGAAGAAAGCAGTCGTTACAGGTGGAGCGGGATTTATCGGGAGCAATATCTCTCACGCGCTCGTTGAGAGGGGATGGGAAACGCACATAGTCGACATCGACCCGACGTTCCGTAAAGACTCGCTTCCGAAGGACGCATCTCTCCATGTACTCGATGTGAGGAACACAGAAGATATGCAGACCGTTTTTGAGGGAGCGGATGTTGTTTTTCACACGGCCGCCGTGCCTCGCGTACCGTATTCCGTCGAGCATCCTGTCGAAACAACAGATCAGAACATTACCGGCACCGTGTCGGTACTTACTGCCGCTGCGAGATCGAAGGTTCGCCGTGTCGTCTACTCGAGCTCGGGCTCTTCCTACGGCGACCAGGTGACGATGCCTCTTGTAGAAACGATGCCGGCAAATCCGGTGCACCCATACGGTCTTCAGAAATACGTGGGGGAACTTTTTGCCGCCATGTGGCCGAGCATCTACGGAATCGAAACGGTCAGTCTCAGGTATTTCAATGTGTACGGACCGGGCTTGGACCCGAATGGCGCATACGCACTCGCTGTCGGAAAATTTTTAACGAACAGAAAGAACGGCGAACCGATAACGATATTCGGCGACGGCACGATTACGCGTGATTTCACTCATGTGCGCGATATTGTGAATGCGAACCTTCTTGCGGCGGAAAGTCCGAATGTCGGAAAAGGTGAAGTTATAAACGTTGGCGCGGGACGCAGCACTACGATTCAGGCACTTGCCGAAATGTTCGGCCCCGGGGAAATCGTATACGGTCCGCCTCGTATCGAGTCGCACGATTCTCTCGCCGACAACCGCAAGGCCCGCGAACTTCTCGGTTGGGAGCCGAAAGAGAATTTGGAAGACGGCATCGCGGAACTTAAAAAACTTTTCGGCGTCGCCTGATACGGACCGTATGATTCTCAACGGCAGAGAAGTCGCGAGCGACATGTATGCGCAATTGGCTGAGCGGCGCAAAGAGCACCCGGGCCCCATCCGTTTGGGCATTATCGTTGCGGGGGCGAATCCCGTCATTGAGCAGTTCGTGCGAATCAAAACGCGTGCGGCCGGAACTCTGAACATCGAGATGATTCGACGGAATCTGCCCGAAGACGCTACTACCGAGGACGCGATTCTGGCGGTACGCACGTTGTCAGCTGAGGTGGATGCGCTTATCGTACAGCTGCCGCTCCCGAAACAGATTGATACAAATGCGGTGCTTTCGGAAATTCCTCACGCCCAGGACGTGGACGTCATTAACCCGCGGCATTCCGGTGAGCTCATGGGAATTGATGCACCGGTGGCGCTCGCCGTCGTCGAACTTCTCAAGCGAGGGGGAGTCGATGTGCGAGGAAAGCGTACGGTTGTTGTGGGCGCCGGAAGACTTGTCGGCGCGCCGAGTGCGGCACTTCTAAAAAAACTCGGAGCGGATGTCTCCATGTTTACCCTCGAAGAAGGTTCGATTGAGGATTTAAAAACCGCGGACATCGTGGTGTTGGGTGCGGGGAAGCCTGCCTTCGTGCGGCCCGAGCACATACAGGACGGCGTCGCGATAATTGATGCGGGGGCATCGGAGGACGGGGGAGTCGTACGCGGCGACGCCGACCCCGCATGCGCCGGCAAAGCGAGCGTATTCAGTCCCGTACCCGGAGGCGTCGGCCCAGTCGCAGTTGCGATGATTTTCAAAAACCTTTTTGATTTGCTGGAAAAGAAATGAGCCGCCTCATCGGCGGCTCAAGGCCTCCAGTCCTCGACCGGAAGCGCGTAGTTCACAAAGCTGTAATATTCTGACGTGGCGGAAAATCCGACGCGCTCCAGAACTTTCCGACTTTTCGTATTCTCGGCACGGACGTTTGCGGTGATGCATACGCACCCGCACTCCGTGAACGTGTGCGATGCCGTCGCACGCAGGGCACAGGTCATGTAGCCTTTGCCGTTCATTTTCTCGTCGAGAAAGTATCCAATCTGCGCGTAGCCGTCCTCGGGCAATCCTCGGAATTCCACCACCCCGGAAAGTTGCCCGCATACCCAGACGCCCATCTCGTGGCGGAATCGGGACGACCGAACCGTGAAGGCGACTTTTTTCGCCATTCGCGCGCCTCTCAGCGCCGACCAGCCGTACTCTTTCGCCCGTTCCAGATACGCCCGGTTACGCTCAGCCAACTCACCCAGGAGCGGCTTCTCGTCGGGCGTTACTTCCCGGAGCAGAACATCGTCCCGCTCCGTATATATACGAAGCGGTTCCATGTTCGTGTTTCCTTCCTGCTGGCGGCATTACATCACATAAAGATACGGATGTAAAACAATGGATTCTTTTGAAAAGTGCAGTAGAATGCCCGCCATGGCTCAAAAACGTGTTACTGCGCTCATCATCCTTATCCTGGGTGCGGCGCTCGGTTGGTACCTGTACCATTCTCAAATCTCCGGCTCAAAGCCGTTTAAGCTCGGACTCGACCTCTCCGGCGGTACTCAGCTCGTCTACCGCGCCGACACGAATGCAATTAATGCGACGGACGTCACGGATTCGATGGCAGCTCTGCGTGACACTATCGAGCGGCGTGTGAATCTCTTCGGCGTATCGGAACCGATTGTGCAGACCGAGCACGCAGGCGCTCTTGCGGGTTCACCTGAAGAGCGGCTCATTGTTGAACTGCCGGGAATCACGGATACGCAGAAGGCCATTCAGCTTATCGGCCAGACTCCCGTTCTCGAGTTCCGTCTGCTCAAGCAGGGAGCAAGTGTGCCGACCGAACTCTCCTCGACGACAATCGCCGCGGCGTTCGAACCCGCCGCAATTACCGGCAAGGACCTCACCTCGGCACAGCTTGAGTTTCAATCGAGCGGTGGGCTTACGAATGAGCCGGTCGTTGTTCTCCACTTCAATTCTGAAGGTTCACGGATGTTTGCTGAACTCACCGCGAAGAATATAAACAGAAACTTCGGCATTTTCCTCGACGGTGTTCCGATATCAGTCCCTGTCATCCGTGAATCAATTCCCAACGGTACTGCCGTTATCTCCGGCAGCTTTACGCCGGATACGGCAAAGGAACTCGCGCGCAATCTCAACTACGGCGCACTTCCGGTTCCGATAGAGCTCATCTCCACGCAGACGGTTTCCGGTACGCTCGGAGAAAAGGCCGTACAGGACGGCGTGAAAGCGGGTCTGTGGGGCGTCGCATTCGTCGGCCTCTTCATGCTCCTGTGGTACCGCCTTCCCGGACTTCTCGCGACTCTCGCGCTCGTCTTATACATCTTCGCGAACCTTCTTCTCTTTAAATTCATCCCCGTGACGCTTACCGCAGCCGGTATCGCAGCGTTCATTCTCTCGGTAGGTATGGCGGTCGACGCGAACGTCCTTATCTTTGAGCGCATGAAAGAAGAGCTCAAGAGCGGGAAGTCTACGAAGGAGGCGATAGAAGACGGTTTCGCGCGCGCATGGCCCTCAATCCGCGACTCAAACATTTCCTCAATGATTACGGCCGTGATTCTCTTCTGGTTCGGCACGTCACTCATCAAAGGTTTCGCACTCGTGTTCGGGCTCGGCGTGCTCGTGTCCATGCTCACTGCCATCACAGTTTCGCGCACGTTGCTCATGGCACTCGGTATTAACGCGAAACACGGCTTCACACGGTTTCTTTTCGGTTCAGGTACCACTCACTAAATCCGTATGATTATCGTCACACACAGAAATATATTTTTCGCGCTCACAGCGCTCGTCATTGCCGCGTCTCTTGCGTCGGTCCTTATGTTCGGCCTCAAGCCGAGTCTTGATTTCACAGGCGGTACGCTCGTGCAGGTCAGCTACGACGGGACCCGACCATCACCTGAAGCCCTCACGCAGAACCTCACAGATGTGGGTTTCAAAGGGTTTTCCCTCCGTGAGTCAGGCGATAACGGCTACACGCTTCGCGCCGCAACGCTCTCGAGCCAGCAACGCGAAAATCTTCCCGCCATCTTCTCGTACCAGGGAGGTACCGCGCACATTGATGAATTGAACGAAGTCGGACCTACGATAGGGAAGGAGCTGCGTAACAAATCGTACATCGCGCTTGCGCTCGTCCTCTTCTGCATTCTTCTTTTCATCGCGTTCGCATTCCGAAAAGTGTCGAAGCCGATATCGAGCTGGGTCTACGGACTCATCGCGCTCGTGACGCTCGTGCATGATGTCATTGTGCCGGTGGGCTTTTTCGCCCTGCTCGGCCACCTGACCGGTGCTCAAGTAGATACGCTTTTCGTCACGGCGGTTCTTACGGTGCTCGGCTTTTCTATTCACGACACCATCGTCGTGTTCGACCGTGTCCGTGAAAATCTGCGCATCAATCACGACCACAACCGCAAAGAGCCATTTGAGGAGACGGCGGGCCGCTCGCTCAATCAGACCATCGTCCGCTCGTTGAACACCTCGCTCACCGTCGTACTCACGCTTCTCATCCTGTACTTTGTCGGGCCGGTTTCGACGAAAGATTTCGCTCTCACACTCCTCGTCGGTATCGTCGCCGGTACGTACAGCTCGATTGCGCTCGCAACACCGCTTCTCGTAGAAGTCGCTCTCCGAAAAGGGAAGAAATAGCCGGTTTTCGGCGGGAGAAGGTCTCTCTGGACAAATTGTCAAATAGTGGTATACCGCGAGCAGCGACGGGCGCCGCTTGGGCAAACCGTCACTTCAGTGGAGAGCAGTCATGACGAAACATATCCTCAACCTGCCGACCCTCGCGGGCCGCATTCGCATGGTCGACGAGTTCCTCGTGCAGCTGTTGGCATCCCGCCACCGGCTGTCCCTTCAGGTGTCGGCATCGAAGCGCGCCGGCGGCGAACCCGTGTTCCGTTCGGAAATCGAGCGCGAACGCATTGATGCCGCCGCCGAGTACGGCGCGAAGCTCGGGCTCAACCCCGACTTCGTGCGCGCGATCATGTACGTCGTCATCGGCGAATCGTGCAAGGACCAGATTATCGAACGGGAGACCTACGTCGGTTCACCGTCTAATCTGCTGCCCTACGATGAGCAGAAGGCGAACCTGCTTGCTTTGACCAAAGCGATTGCGAAGAGCTACGACGTCACCTACCACTCCTCGCATGCGACGCGGCTCTATGCGGCGTTCGAAGCCGCACAGCTCGAAAGCCTGGTGTTCGACATGGCGCATCGTGACCGCTTCGTGGACCTCGGCTGCGGCACGGGCACGGTCGCGCTCGGCGCCGGCTACAAGTTCGAGTCAGTCGTCGGATACGACCTGAGCCCCGACATGCTCGAGGTCGCGCGCGCAAAGCACGCCGAGAAGCACGCCAACACGAACGTCGCGTTCGTCGAGGCCGATCTCGAGAATGGCATTCCCGAAAAGGATGCTTCGGTGTCGTTCGTCGCCATGACGCTGGGAACCGCATCCGACCTTCTGAACATCGGTAAGGTCATCAGCGAGATCCGTCGTGTGCTCAAACCCGGCGGCCGGTTCATGTTCTCGTTCTACAACTCCGCGGCGCTTCTCTACCAGTGGCAGTACTTGCCCTGGCAGTTCAGTCTCGCGGCACACATGAACCACGACGATCACTGCCTCGAGGTCGAACACGACGGGCGCGCGTACCAGATTTACGCGCATCCGTATACCACCGATGAGGTCGGCAAGATGTTCGAGTGGGCGACGAGCAAGAAAACCGTCACCTACCCGACTATCGCCGCCATCATGCCGAACGAGACGTTCATCGGCCAGCCCGACGACAGGCTGACCCGGACGATGTCGGAACTCGACACGCAACTCTCGTTCGGGCACTACGGTGCCTACATCATCGTGTCGGGTGAGAAGTCGTAAATCCACGTCGGCGGAGTATCCGCCGACCAAAGGCCCCGGGCGTTCACGCCCGGGGCTGTTTCTTTGCAGGGTTTAGATGGAGCTTGACATATTTAAAAAGTTTGATATTATAGCAAGTAAGAGCAGTTTCAGTACTCCCCGTGCCCGCGCATTCTTCTTAGATACAGAGGGCAGTCAGTGAAGTTATTTTCTGAAACGACAGATATCTCAAAGCCCCATGGCCCAACCGGCCGCGGGGCTTTGCTCGTATAGTACGCGGGATACGTTACACTACTCCCATGATTACCAGTGTCGGCATAGTGGGATACGGAGCATTCGGCGCGCTCCTGCATACGGTAATCCGTCGTTTCGCGCCGGCCGTGTCCGTGCGCATTCACTCGTCGCGTCATGAACCGGACGGCGTCACATTTTTTTCGCTGGAGGATACCGCCTCATCTGACGCGCTTATTCTCGCGGTGCCCATCCGGGCTTTTGAGGATACGTTGGCAAAAGTTCTTCCGAACATGGGAAGAGAGACGGTGCTTGTGGACGTCGCAACGGTGAAGGTCCACACCGTAGAAGTGTTGAAGCGGCTTGCGGTCGGGAAGAGATACATCGCGACCCACCCGATGTGGGGTCCGGAGAGCTACGAAAAACGCGGAGGAGACGTATCAGGATTCCGTATCGTCATCACCGAGAGTACACTCGATACCGCATCGCGCGTCGCGCTCACGGACTTTCTGAAAACCTGCGGATTCGATGTGGTCGAGATGTCGCCGGAAGAACACGATAAAAATCTCGCGGAGACGCTTTTCCTTACGCATCTCATAGGTCAGATTGTCTCACGTGCGGGCTTCCGGAGGACCGATATAGATACCGTCTCCTTCGGGCATCTCATGGACGCGATGGAGAGCGTCCGGAACGATACCGAATTATTCGCGGATGTTTTCCGCTACAACCCGTATTGCAAAAATGTCCTCGAACGCTTTGCGGATTCGGAAAAAGCGGTGAGAGAACTGCTCGACCGGACCGCTTGAAAAAACGGTGTGAACGCGTAGGATTGACGGACTATGAAAATCGGCATCTCCGGCGCAAAGGGCAGTTTCTCGGAAGAGGCAGGCCGCACCTACGCTCAGAAGCACGCGTTGAAAAGGCCCTCTTTCGAGTACCTCATTTCTGTTGAAAACGTCCTCGCAGCTCTTGAGGAAGGCAGTATAGATTTCGGGATTTTTCCGATAGAAAATTCGAACGGCGGCATCGTCATCGAAGCGGTGCATGCTATGGCGAAGCACCGCTTTAAGATTAAGAATATTTTTGAAATAGACGTGCACCAAAATCTTCTCGTGCGGAAAGGTGTGACTGCCGGCGATGTGGAGCGTATCGCGTCGCATGACCAGGCAATAAAACAGTGCCGGATGTACCTCAAGCGCATGTGGCCGAATGTGAAGGTAATGGAATACGTTGATACCGCAAAAGCGGCGGAAGACCTTGCGTCAGGCGTACTGCCCGTCTCAACAGCCGTTATCGCATCGCGTGCGGCGGCGAAGGCGTACAAGTTGGATGTTCTCGAAGAATCCATTCAGGACCTGAAATTCAATTTCACATCCTTCATCGTTGCCGAGCCTCTCGCATAAGCTCTAGAGATATTCGTCGATGCGGTCGGTGTTCACGCATACCGACGCGCGTACATAGCGCTCGCCGTTTTTCCCGTATGCGGAGCCGGGAGTGAGCAGTACCTGTTTTTCGCGCAGCAACTGCATGCAGAAATCTTCGGCGTTTGCGGCTGAATCGGGGATTTTCGCCCAGAGATACAGGCTCCCGCGCGGAATTTCAAATATGAGACCGAGTTTTTTGAGCTTCGCCGCAATCGTATCGCGCCGTCCTTTGTACGATTCAATCATCGCCGAGTGCCATGCGTCGTCCTTGTGTGTCAGAGCGAATGCTCCCAGGCGCTGGAGGGGGAGTGACATCCCGGAATCGGTCTGAGATTTCACTTTTTGCAGAGCCGAGACGATGTCCGCGTTGCCCGCAACCCACCCCATGCGGTATCCCGCAAAAGAGTAGGTTTTTGAAAATGAGCCGATTTCGAGAGCCACCTCTTCGGAGCCGGGTATCTGCAGGATGCTCGGCGCGACAAAACCGTCGAACGTGATTTCGGAGTAGGCGTTATCGTAGAGAATGATAATAGCGTGTCTTTTTGCGAATTCGACGAACGGACGAAGCTCGTCGAGCGTCAGAGCGGCGCCTGTCGGATTGGACGGGAAGTTCAGCCACATGTACCGCGTTCGCGGCGTGACGAGCTCTTCCAGCTCGGTAATGTCGGGCAGAAAGCCGCTCTCTTGCCGGAGACTGTACGGGACAACGGTGAGTCCGTACAGCAAACTCGGACCGGCAAATCCCGGATATCCGGGGTCAGGCACCAGTACTTCGTCTCCTACATCGGCAAGTGCGAGCGGAATGTGCGCAAGTCCGTCTTTTGCCCCAAGGAGAGGAAGTACGTTCTCCCGGGTGAGCTCAACTGAAAAACGACGCTTGTACCAGTCGATGAGAGCCGAGTCGAATTCAGGTATGCCGCGGTACCCGGGATAGAGATGTGCATCGGACTCACGAACATATTTTTGAAGCTCGGAAAGGTACATCCCGCTCGGCACGATGTCCGGGGAACCGGCACCGAAGCTCAGAACGCGACGCCCCGTGGTCTTTTCTGTTTCAGCGACAACTTTCGCGAGGCGGGAAAAAATATACTCGGGAAACGCGTCCATCCGCCCTGCGATTTTGATACTCATACGTTCGTACTCCGCTCCTGTTCCCGCAGCGATTCGTCATGAATGCGGGTGAAAATATCCTTCACGAACGTGTCGGGGAGGGAGAGAGACTCACCTGCGGCGACACGGTCGGCAATCATGTTTTTGAAACGAGTATCATCGAGAGGTTGCGTACCCCGTGCGCGTTTGTAGGCGCCTATTTCGCGGACCAGCTCCGCTCGTTGCGCGAGAGCGGCGATGATTTTGTGGTCGACGGCGTCAATTGAATTGCGGAGATTCTGCAGCGTATCGTCGGGCATGCGAAGAATCATATCAGAAACGCCGCGCACAAAAAATGAGCAGAATATATTGACAAATCATCCGCCCAGTGTACATTTTTATAAGCGAACGCTAATCGGGTCCCCGTATGAGGGGATTGGGCCCGGTTTGCCCCGTTTCGGGGCAGAGCGGCATCTGCATGAGTGGATGTCCGGGATTCTCCCGTAACAGAGACAGCCGGTATCATTTCGAGCCGGCACTAAGGTTCTGAACAGGAACGAAGTAAGGTGGCACCGCGAAGAAAATCGCCCTTACCGCACGAGTTATTTCGTGTTGTAAGGGCGGTTTTTATTAGGAAACAGTACCGGATATATGAAGCGACCACCAAAAATAAAGTTGGAAAATAAGCCGACCTACGTGAAGTTCGCGGAGGATATCGACTTTTTTTCTCTTTTCAAAAAAATAGAACGGGAATTCGACTCCTGCTTCTTTTTTGAATCGCTCGGCGAACAGGCGAAGTTTGCCCGTTACTCGATTATCGGATTCGGAGCCGAGCACATCGTAAGCGCGGACGCCGCGAATTTTATTCTCGACGGAGAGATGTACCCGACGGACAATCCGTACGAGATGCTGAGAGACATCATGCCTGAGCATGTCGCTTCGAAAATATTCGCCGGCGGTCTCGTCGGGTATGTCGGATATGACAGCGTGAATTTTTTCGAACCGGGAGTACACCTCAAGGCGCATCCGGTATTTCCGCCGTTCATGTTCGGCGTCTATACCGACGGTCTCATCCTCGACAGGCTCACGAACGAAGTGTCGTATTTTTTCTACGAAAAGAGCCGATTGGAGGATTTACAGCGCATCCACAAGAAAAAAGTACCCGCTTCCAAGATTTCAATCGGCTTCGTCAAAGATGCGCTCTCGAAGGACGAACATCGTGAGATTGTGGCGCGGGTAAAGGAGCACATACGGGCAGGGGACATCTTCCAGTGTCAGGTCGGGTTTCAAAGCGAATTCGAACTCAAAGGGGACACGATAAAATTGTACGAGCGTCTCCGCGGCATCAATCCGTCGCCGTTCATGTACTACCTCAAATTCGGAAGTAAGAAAATAATCGGCGCGAGCCCGGAATTGCACTTCAGCCTCAGGAGCGGTGAAATGGAAACGCACCCGACCGCGGGCACCATCAGACGCGGTACTACGGAAAAGGAGGATGCGCTGCTTGCGCGCGCATTGCTCAATGACGAGAAGGAGCGTGCCGAGCACAATATGCTCGTGGATTTGCACAGAAACGACCTCGGGAGAGTGTCCCGCTTCGGAACCGTCAGGGTGAAGGAGCTCATGACGGTCAGGAGATTCAGTCACGTGCAGCACCTCGTGAGTGAGATTACCGGTCTTGTGCGCCCGGGTGTCGACATGTTTGCCGCGTTTGCGAGCTCGTTTCCGGGAGGCACCGTGAGCGGCACGCCGAAAGTCGAAGCGATGAAAATAACGGACAGAAACGAAAAGGAGGGACGCGGTCCGTACGGCGGAGGCGTGGGGCACTTCGGATTCGACGGCAACTGTACGTTCGCGCTCACCATACGCTCTCTCTACTGCGACGGAAGCTATGCGTACACGGAGACGTCGAGCGGCATCGTATATGATTCGGTTCCGGAGAAAGAGTATGAGGAAATACAGAATAAATTCGGAGCCCTCAGAAAAGTACTGGGTATTAAAAATACACTATGAAAATCCTGATTCTCGACAATTACGATTCGTTTACATTCAATCTCTACCAGTACGTGGGCGAGATTATGGATGAATGCGGTGAAAAATATACGCTCGATGTCATACGAAATGATAAAATAACGTTGGAAGAAATCCGCAAAGCCGGCTACGACAGAATTATTATCTCCCCGGGTCCGGGCGACCCGGCGGACCCGGCGTACTTCGGAGTGTGCGCGGACGTAATCGCACAGATGGGCGAGAAGACGCCGATATTCGGCGTATGCCTCGGCATGCAGGGGATTGTTCTGCATTTCGGAGGCAACGTGGTTCGCGCTGGCGAACCGAAACACGGGAAAACGAGCCTCATTCGCCACGACGCAAAGGGGGTGTTTAAAGACCTACCGCAGCACCTCGAGGTTATGCGGTACCATTCACTTGTCGCCGAGGAGAAGTCGATGCCGGAAGATCTCATCGTGACGGCGACGTCTGAAGACACGGGTGAAATTATGGGTGTCAGACATACAACGTATCCGGTCGAGGGCGTGCAGTTCCATCCGGAATCGTTTGCGACCGAGGGCGGCATGCTCATGCTCAGAAACTTCCTTAAGAAATAACAGAATATGGATGCAACAGCGCTCTTAAATACGCTCGTCGCCGGGGATGATATCCCGGAGAGTGATGCCGTCGCGTTTCTCGATGCGCTGATGCGGGGAGAGGTCTCCGCGGTGCAGGCAGGGGCCATACTCACCGCGCTCCGCATAAAAGGCGAGACCGCTTCTGAAATCTCCGGATTCATCAGAGCAATGCGTGCGGCGATGATACCGGTCGATGCGCCGGGCGCACTCGATATCGTCGGGACAGGCGGTGATAACTCCGGGACGTTTAATATTTCGACCACCGCTGCGCTCATCGCCGTCGGTGCGGGTGCCAAAATCGCCAAGCACGGTAACCGCGCGGCAAGCTCAAAATGCGGAAGCGCGGATGTGCTCGAAGCGCTCGGTGTGCGAATTGAGCTGACCAAGTCGGATGCGGAGCGTGTGTACGCTGAAACCGGGATGGTGTTTCTTTTTGCGCCGGCGTTTCATCCCGCGACAAAAGGGGTCGTGCAAGTGCGGAAAGAGCTGAAAATCAGGACTATTTTCAATGTACTGGGACCATTCCTGAATCCCGCCGGAGCAAAGAGGCAGCTCGTCGGCGTGCCCGATGCGGCCGTAGCGAGCACGATGGCCGACGTAGCGGCATCGCTCGGGTATGAACGGCTGATGATTGTGGCAAGCGACGATGGAATGGACGAGGTAAGCACCGCTGCGCCAACACGCGTGTACGAACTCAAAGGTGATATCCGGGAGGAGTGGGTACTTGAACCGGAGAGGTTCGGGTTCGCGAAACCGGAACGGGGTGCTCTCTCGGGAGGCACGGCCGAGCAGAATGCCGCAATCGTAAAATCTATTCTCGGAGGCGAGAAGGGTCCGAAGCGCGATATCGCGGTTCTTAATGCGGCATGCGGCCTTGTCGTCGCAGGTATCGCCGACAGCATCGAGGACGGTATCGCGCGCGCGGAAGACTCTATTGAGAGCGGGAGTGCACGCAACGTATTGGATGCGCTCGTATCGGCGACGAATAAACATCCGTAAATATGGATACGCTGACGATTACGCCATTGAAAGCTCCCGTAACGGCGAGCGTTCGGATTCCCGGTTCGAAAAGTTACACGAACCGTGCATTCATCATGGCCGCGCTTACTGACGGGACCGTTGCAATCAAAAATGCTCTTGAGAGCGATGACACTACCGCAATGATTCGGTGTCTTACGCAACTCGGCATCCCCGTGAAGAGCGAAGGTGGCAGTATCGAAATATCCGGCGGGGTGGCAAAGATTGCGGACGGCACATTCGACCTTGATTGCGACATATCCGGAACAACCATCCGCTTCCTTACCGCGCTCGCGACGGTCGTTCCCGGTGTTAAAACGCTCTACGGCAAGGAGGGACTCAATAAGCGCCCGATTGCGGAGCTCGTAGACGGTCTGCGGCAGCTCGGGGCGGATATTACGTATATAAACAAAGAAGGTTTCCCGCCCGTTCGTGTGAATTCGCGGCATCTCTCACCGGGAGAGGTCAGTATGAACGGGGATGTGAGCAGTCAATTTTTCTCCGCGCTCCTCATGATCACGCCTCTTGTGGGAGGTGTAACAATTACAGTCGACGGCGACCAGATTTCTAAGCCGTACATCGACATGACGATTGATACGATGAAAGAATTCGGCGTGACGGTTCACAATGATTCCTATACTTCGTACACCGTTCCGGCGGGACAGACGTACTCGAAGAATGAGTATTCCGTTGAGGCGGATGTTTCGAGCGCTTCGTATTTTGCCGCAATCGCGGCTCTCACGCATTCGACGATTACACTTGAGAATATGAATCCGCACTCAATGCAGGCGGATATGCGCTTTTTGAAAATACTCGAACGGATGGGAGCGGAAATTATTCCCGGAGAATATTCCATCACGGTGAAAGGTCACGGTGTGAAAGCCTTGGAGGCCAATATGGAAAATTGTCCGGACCAGGCGCAGACACTCGCGGTGCTCGCTGCGTTCGCTCCCGGCGTGACGCACATGACAGGTGTGCGCTCTCTCCGGGTAAAAGAGACGGAGCGCGTCGTCGCCGTCGAGCAGGAGCTCGCAAAGATGGGTATAAAGACGGAATCTACACACGATACGCTGACCGTCTACGGCGGAGATCCGAAACCCGCCCGCATCGATACCTACGGCGACCATCGCATGGCGATGTCGTTTGCCGTGGCGGGAACTATTCTGCCCGGGCTGGAAATAAAGGAGCCGCAGGTCGTACAGAAGACCTTTCCGGATTTTTGGAAGCGATTGAGCTCAATCGGTGTTACCGTGGCATAATGAATCTTCTATGGCCGGAAACTCATTCGGGGAACTCTTCAGAATAACCACGTTCGGTGAATCGCATGGCGGTGCCGTCGGGGTCGTCCTTGATGGCTGCCCTCCGGGAATTGAAATCACTGAAGAGGAAATACAAAAGCAGCTCGACCGGAGAAAACCGGGTCAGAGCAAGATTACGACGCCGCGCAAAGAGGCGGACCGCATACATATTCTTTCCGGGCATTTCGAAGGCAAAACGACGGGTACCCCGATACTGATGATTGCCTACAACGAAGATCAGAAATCGGAAGATTACTCCGAACTGATGAAGGCATACCGCCCGTCGCACGCTGATTATACGTACGAGGCAAAATACGGTTTCCGTGACTGGAGAGGAAGTGGACGCGCGTCCGCGCGCGAGACGCTCGCTCGTGTCGCAGCGGGCGCCATCGCGCAGAAGTATCTGAAAGAAAAAGCGGGTATCGAAATATTGAGCTACGTGGAACAGGTCGGCGACATTACAGCGGAGGTAGATTTTAATACCGTCCGAATGGAAGACATCGAATCCAATATAATCCGATGCCCCGACCAGGGAGCTGCGGAGAAAATGATAGCGCTCATCGAGCAGGTCAAAAGCGAAGGAGACTCCATCGGCGGCATCATTCGCGGCGTTATCAGGAATGTTCCGAAAGGTCTCGGCGAACCGGTTTTCGACAAGCTCAATGCGGATTTAGGGAAAGGTATGCTCTCCATTAACGCAGTAAAAGGATTCGAAATAGGTTCCGGATTTGCGGGCGTCACAGGCCGAGGGAGTGGACACAATGACCCGCTCTACGCCGACGAGAAGGGGGAGGTGCGCACAAGGACAAATCACGCGGGCGGTACGGTCGGTGGGATCTCCAACGGTGAAACCATTTATTTCCGGGTCGCATTCAAGCCCGTCTCAACCATCGCCAAAGAGCAGCCCACCCTCAATCGGCAGCATGAAAATGTTGTCTTAGCCGCAGCCGGCCGTCATGACCCGTGCGTACTTCCTCGCGCCATTCCTATTGTGGACGCCATGTCCGCACTCGTTATCATGGACCACCTCCTTCGCAATCGGGCTCAGAACGGGTAGTAATGTCATCGGGATGATTCTTTGACATAACCCTCACTTTGTTGTACTTTGGCGGCTGGCTTAGCGAAACAACAGACCTTTGAAAGGGGACTGTCCAATGACCGATATCGTATTGTCAGGCATCCGTGCGACCGGAGGATTGCATTTCGGCAATCTGCTGGGCGCTGTCCGTCACTTTGTCGATTTCCAGAAAGCAGGCAATACGTGCCTGTATTTCGTCGCCGACTGGCACACGCTGACGACCCTCAAGGATCCCGACGAGATGCGCAAGAATCTCGTCGAGATCGTGAAGGATTACCTCGCCGCCGGCCTCGACCCCGCGACGTCAACGATTTACGCTCAGTCGAGCGTGCCCGAGCTCGCCGAACTGTGCCTGCTTCTGTCGATGGTGCAGCCGTACGGCGAACTCATCCGCATCCCGACGTTCAAGGAGCTCGAACGCAAGCACCCCGACAATCTGAACTTCGGCATCGTGACGTATCCCGTTCTCATGGCGGCCGACATCCTCGGCCCCCGGGCGACGCTCGTTCCGGTCGGCGAAGATCAGATTCCGAATGTCGAATTGGCGCGTAATCTTGCGCACCGGTTCAACGAGCGCTTCGGCAAAACCTTTGCCGTGCCGAACATGATCGGCGATATGGTGAAGGTGCCAGGTCTCGACGGCAAGAAGATGGGCAAGTCGGAATCCGACAACGCCATCGACATCCACTCGTCGATGGAAGAAATCGCCGACCGGTACCGGAAAAAAGGTATCACGGACCCGTTGCGCGGACGTGCCACGGACTTCGGTCACCCGTACCGTAATGTCGACGAAAAGGCCGGTGTGGACGAAGGGTGTCGTGCAGTCTATCCGCTGCACGAGATGATTACGCCCGGCGAGAAGGACACACGGACTATCGCAAAGGCGTGCATGGCCGCCCAAATCAGCTGTGTCGACTGCAAGACCAAACTCGTTGCAAGCATCGCGGCGATTCTGGAGCCTTTCCAGGAACGCCGTCGCGCGCTCGCCACGCAGAACGACTACGTGCGCGATGTTTTGCACGAAGGCGGGAAAG
>JAIOPS010000005.1 GCA_021413775.1 Candidatus Kaiserbacteria bacterium
CCTTCAATACGAAGGCCCCATCGTCTAACGGTTAGGACGCCGGCTTCTCAAGCCGTTAATCGGGGTTCGATTCCCCGTGGGGTCATGAGACCGAAAAGAGCGCCCTGCGGCGCTTTTTTCGTGTACACATGACGGCCGCAGGCATGTTTTGCTAACAAGCAAAACAGCCGAGGCGGGGCCGGCGACCAAAACTTTGCGACGGCAAAGTTTTGAGTTGTGGGCCAGGCCGACACGATTACTTTCCCGTACGCGTTAACAAGAAGCCAAAAATAGCGGCAAGTATAAGACCAAGAGGAAAGGTAATAATGCCAAGGAAAGAGTAAGCTCCGCACTCCGATGCGCCTGTTTGAATGTGGCAAATAAGAGCGGGCACAAATGGAGATGGAATAAGCAATAGGCTACCTATAAAGAAGATACGAAGCCACTTATTTCTTGGAGAAGAAACCTCTTGAGAGTTTGACTTGGAAAATGGCTTTGGGAATTTTTTGTTGATGACAACCAGTCCCCAGATAGCAAGTCCACCTATTAATACAGACAGAAACGGCACCTGACCTGCCATTATATTTGTATAAGCACCACTGAGTGACGCAAGCAAAACAAGTACCAAGATGGTAAACGGTATAATTCTCATGCCTCTAGTATAGCCCGCGCAAACGAATGCCAAGCGCCTAGCTCTTGGAGCAGTTGCTTCCAACTCTGTCCCACTTGGGTCACAATTTCTTTAGCCTTATTTCACAACGCCGTTTAGTGCACCTAAGCGGGATATTTTAGGGAGTTGGAACCGTGATACCATTTCTGAATGGAAGTGAACAGTCGATCTTCTCGAATAACATTCGAGGGAATTTTGTGGCTGTTAGCAACTCATTCGTGGTGGTTCGCACTTCTGTGTAATTTTATTATTGCAGGCCCGCATCAAGCCATGAATTGGATTGATGCCTACCTGATGATTGGCGGTATCCTTTGCGGTCCGTTATGGCCAATGGTTTTTTACATATTCCTGTGGAGAAGGTTTCAAGCAGGTAAGAAAATCACGATTGGAGTATTGTGCTTTGCTGTTGTCGTTTATGCGATGTATGTGTTATCCATCTTAAGGTAGCGTCCTCTAAACTTTCAAAGCCCTCCCAAACTCCTGCCGCTGATACAACTCCCGCACCAACCGGTTCCAATTTCGTCCCACTTGGGTCACAAAATCATCTCACCTCCCACTCGGGGTCTGTGCGCACGAGGAGTTCTGCTGCCCTGAGGGGCTCCGCCATAATGCCGCGAACGAGCCGCTCGAGCCGCATCGATTGTGAACCTTTTACGAGGACGACGTCCCCCTCCCGCATATCGAGCGCGAGCTCGTCCGCGGCACGCTCAGCCTCACCAGTATCGTATTGAAGTATGTTTTCGTCGCGCAGTCCTGCGTCCAATGCCGCATCGGCTACCTGGCGCGCACGAATTCCGACAGTTATGAGTTTGTCCGCACACTGTGCGGCACGCTCTCCCACCTTCCGATGCGCGTCTTTCGTATACTTGCCGAGCTCCAGCATGTCTCCGATGACGGCGATTCGACGCTTCGCATCGACGGACTTCAGGGTATCGAGTGCGGCGAGTGCGGCGGCAGGCGAAGAGTTGTACGTATCATCGATAATGACGGTGCCTTTCATACCGTCGAGAATGCGCACACGCCCCGGCGGAGGTACCCACTTCGTGAGCGCCTGGGCGGCGGTGACACCGTCGATACCGACCTCTTCAGCAACAGCAATCGCAGCGAGACTCGCATAGACGCGCGGCACTCCGAGCGCGCCCGCAATGACGACCGGTATGGACGAGCCGCCGTGATTCGCACGGAACTGAATACCGCCCGGCTTCCGGATTCCGTCCGTTGCAGGCCGGCTGACGTCATACAAAATCTGTTCGTGCGACGCGAAGAAATCATTCTCCGGCGCGTATCCGTACGTAACTGTTGCACCGCGAAATTCACTTCTCAGGCGTTGCGTATACGTGTCATCGCCGTTCAGAATGAGTCTGCCTCCCGCCTTCAAATTGTCGGCAAGCGCACGCTTTTCCTTCAAAACATGTTCCGGGGAATCGAAAAATTCGATGTGCGCGGGTATATCGGAAATTCCCGTGAAGACCGCGATGTCCGGGCGCAGCCATTTCGCGATTCGCTTAATATCTCCCGGACGGTCCGCGCCGACTTCGATGACGAGCCACTGCGGATACTTCCTCTTACGCGCGAGCAAGACCAGTCCCATGAGTATGTTGTACATCCAGCCGAGAGGATTCGTCCACGCATTCTCGAGTCCGAGTATGGTGAGTGCGACGCCGAGTTCTCCGTTGTAGCTTTTGACCGCCCGACGCGCATACACATGACCGCTGATGGCTGCGTAGATAGCATCTTTTGTCGTAGTTTTACCGACAGAGCCGGTAATCGCGATAATGCTCGGCCTGTAACGGGAAAGCACGGCTCGCGCTTCAAGTACCAATAGATATACGACGGATTTTTTTAGAAATTCGAACATACATCATCGGTCCGGCGGAATGTCGTAGTAATGTATCAGATACTGCTCGATATCGAAGAACGGATGTGCGAGCGATGCCGATGCGTACTCCACGCCGTGCGGTTGAATCGCGAAGAGAAATACGATGAAGCGCGGATCATGAGCCGGAAAGTATCCGAAAAACGAGTGAAGGTACCTGTCCGGGTAGTACCCCTGTCCCGGAATCGGAATCTGCGCCGTACCCGTTTTCGCCGCAACGGTGTAATGCTCCTGTTTGAGCTCCCCGTGAAGAAGCGCGTCGTCGTACACTTTAATGAGCATGTTAGTGACGGTCGTAACTGTCTGGGGTTTGAGCACCTGGGGGCCGGACGTCGCTACAACCGAACGGGTAATGCCGCTGTCATATCTGATGCCGGTGACGACGTGCGGATTGGGCAAGACACCCTGATTCGCCAAAACGGCGAGTGCCCGTATCATTTCTACAGGGGAGACAGATATTCCCTGACCGAATGATGCTGTGGCGTAGTTCACATCCGGGCCCGTACCATTCCCGAGTGTCGTGAGATCACCCGTGACCTCATTGGGCACATCCACTCCCGTCTTCTCACCGAGACCGAATGATTTCATGTACTTCGTGAACACGGGGTGGCCCATGGTGTCGGTGATAAAGGTGACTCCCAGATTCAACGACTGATTCAGAATTTCCTGCATGGGAATAACTCCTCGCGCCTTATGGTCGTAATTGCATATCGTTTTCGTACTGCGCTCTATGCAGCCTTTGTCGTTGTAGGTCGTCGCGGGAGAGATGGCACCCGCATCGATGCCCGCCGCCATGGTGAGAGGCTTCATTATTGAGCCAAGTTCGTAGCGACCTTCGACGAGTGCGTTGGCGTACGCCGACGGATCGGCCACCATGTTGTACGTGTTCGGGTCGAAGGCGGGTCGCATCGCCATCGCGACAATCTCCCCTGTATGAGGGTCCATAACGATTCCACCCGCCTGCTTCGGCGTATAGGTCCGCATTACCTCATCGAGCGTTTTCTCCAGTTGCGACTGAACGAACGGTTCGATGGAAGTGATGACATCTCCCTGGTGTGAGGCGGGGTCCGAAGAAACCAAAGCAGCAACGTTTGTAAAAATCTCGGCGAACGGATTGACATACAAACCCGACGCCGTCTCCGTCAACGTGTCGTTCCATTGGCGCTCGAGGCCATATACTCCTACTTTCATATCGCCCTTGTATCCGATAAAGCCGACCGTCTGAGCCGCCAGTTTTTCCGCCGGGTATGCACGCCATTGGTCACGCACGAGCAGTACCCCTTTCAATTTTTTCGCGCGTATCTTCGTCGCCGCATCGTCTGCGATGCGGAATCCCACCTCTTCGTACGGATCTGATACCTTCGCCGCGCTCGCGAAAAATTTTTCGCTGTCAATGGGAGTTTCCGCATTCAACGCGGCATAGACTGCCTCAGGGTCCGTAATATCTTTGGGAGTAATCGCGATGCGCCAGCCTGATTGCATAACGGCAGCCGCTACGAGCGCCCCGTCTTTCGTCGTGAAATAAATATTTCCGCGATTGATTGTGTCCGGTGACTGTTCGACGTACTGACCCTGCGCATCGCGGCGGTATTCCTCCCCGTGGACAATTTGTACGAAATAGAGTCTCAACAAAAGCAAAATCGCGAGCGCGATGAGCACGCCGCATATGATTCGAATCCTGACGATGATGCTAGATCTCATTAGGCTGTATTGTAACAGCCGCAGCATTGCCCGGGCGGTAGACGTATTGAGTCGAATGGACGGGTGAAAGGCCCACGGAACCGGCCGTAGATGCATCCACGGCGCTACTCATTGCGAAGTAATCACCTTCCATCTTTGCAATCTTTGTCTGGAGCGCGAGAGTTGATGTATCGGCCTCCTTGCGCGCCATGATGTTGAGTATTGATGCGGCCACAAAGTACAGGTATCCGAGAATAAGTCCCAAAAGTACGATGAAAAACACCTGTCGGATGATTCGTTCGTACGGGTGTTCGACGGCAAGAAGCGTACGACGCTCGCTTACAAAAAGATTAAGCTTCCCTTGTGCAGCGGAAGGTTTGTACTTGCTTATTTTTAATGCGTGAGCGCCCATATATGTATCTGTATTTTTTTAAAATCAATTTTTTTGGATGACACGAAGCTTTGCACTGCGGGAACGCGGATTCTCCTGAATCTCAACTGCACTCGGAGACAGCGGCTTTTTCGTAACGCGCGTGCCCGACCCTGAGTCCTCCCATTCCCTGAACTGCTGCTTGACGATGCGGTCCTCTATCGAGTGGAATGAAATGACCGCAATCCGACCGTTCCGTGCAAGCGCATGCCATGCAGCGAGAAGTCCTTCGCGAAGCGCGCCGAGTTCGTCGTTGACGGCGATGCGGAGCGCCTGGAAGGTTTTGGTCGCGGGATGTAGTCTGCCGAATCGGTAGGCCGTCGGGACTGCTGCTTTTACGATTGCTGCGAGTTCCGCAGAAGTCTTGATAGCTGCTTTCCCCCGCGCCTCGGCAATGGCATGCGCGATGCGTCTCGAGTATCGCTCCTCTCCCCAGCCGTAGAGAACATCGGAGATGGAAGATTCATCCCATTCGTTCACGATGGTCGCAGCTGTCAGCGTTTGCCCGGCATCGTATGCCATGGAGAGTGATTCGTCGGAGAGAAATGAGAATCCTCTCCCTGCGTCGAGCTGAAAACCGCTCCACCCAAGGTCGAAGAGCACTTTATCCACGGCTGCGACTCCGGCTTCGGAGAGTTTCTCCCGCACATTCTTGAAATTGGCGTGGATGAGAGAGACCCGTTTGTCCGCGCCGAAAATCGTGCGGGCGCGCTCTATGGCTTCGAGGTCGGCATCGAAAGCGACAAGATGTCCCTTTGCGCCGAGTTTCGAAAGTATTTCGCGCGAATGCCCGGCACCTCCGAGCGTTGCATCAACGACGGTGTCGCCTTCATGGATATCCATCAATTCGACCGCTTCGTGTAAAAGAACAGTTCGGTGCCCTGGTACCGGCGCCGGATTGTCGGAAGACTGTGAGCGTCGCGTGCGCATGACGTTTGAAATAGGTCCTCCGACAATCCGAAGCTGCTAGAGAGCTCCGATTTCACCGAGTTTTTCAGCCATTGCATCGGCCTGTTTCTCGATGCGGGATTTATAAGCGGTCCATCTCTCCGAATTCCACACTTCGACTCTGTCAGATACTCCGGCGAAGACAATTTCCTTCTTCAGTCCGGCGAAATCCTTCTGGTGGTCCGGTATAAGAATTCTTCCGGCAGAGTCCACCTCGACTTCCGCTGCACCCGAGAGGATGAAACGATTGAAGCCGCGCGTATCCGCCTGTGCAAAACTCAGTTCATTCAGTTTCGCCGCAACCTTTTTCCAGCTGTCCGTCGAATAAATAAACAGACAGTTGTCGAGACCGCGCGTCATCACGACTTTCTTCCCCAGGTCCTTGCGAAAGGCTTTGGGCAGAGAGACGCGCTTTTTCTCGTCGAGATTGTGGCTGTATTCACCGATAAACATATAAACCTGAGATTTCCCACTTTTTCCCACTGAATAAGAGTATATACCACTATACCCCACCGCAAGACAGTTATCCACACGAAAACAGCCCTGCGGATGCAGGGCTGTGGAACTAACGGAAACCGCATGTTTCTAGTGCACGGAGCCGGAGAGCGGCAGATTTTTCAACTGCTCCCTTTGAAAATTTTCGGCGTTCGTAACCGTTCTTTCGCTGGTCTCAAGCATGGTACGCATGATTTCGGCTCTCTCTCTGAGACCCCGTATCGCCTGCTCAAGCTGCAGTGTCTCGGGCTCGCGCTCGAGCTCCGCAATCTCCTGCTCGGTACGGGCGATTTCCTTCTGCAGTGCATCCATAGCGGCTTCGCCGCGCTCTATGCTCTCCTGATGAATCTCAAAGGCGGGCTTTCTGCGCCTCAGCGATTGTTCAATCGACATACAATAAGTATACACGGCCGGTGTGCTACCATCTGGCGATGTTGAGCATCTTCAAAGGTGCAAGCGAAGAATCGCTCGCTCAGATAGCGGAAGAAATGGCGGTGCGCGAAACGAAACATTTTATTCTTCTCTTCTCGATGGGTTCACAGTTCGACCACCTCATCGTGCAGCAGCTCGCAAAGCTCGGTATCTATGCCCTCGTCGCTGACCCTGCGTCGGTGAAAGCGGACGATGTCCGGAAAGCGTCTCCGGCGGGCATCATCGTCTCGGGCGGGCCGGCATCCGTGCATGACGAACCGCCGCCTTTTGACGATGCGATATTCGACCTCGGCATTCCCACGCTCGGCGTGTGCCTCGGTTTCCAAATGCTCGCGAAACATGTCGGCGCACACGTCACACCGCACGAGAAACGGGAGTTCGGTGTCCACACGTTCAAAGTGCTCGCTACTGATCCGCTGTTCGACGGCATTCCCGTAGAATCCCCCGTACTCGAAACACACGGTGACGCCATTGAACCGAGCGCATCGCTCACGACACTCGGCTCTACCGATAACGCGCCCGTCGCCGCGGGGCGCTCGGGACATCTGTGGGGAGTGCAGTTCCATCCCGAGGTAACGGATACCGTACAGGGCCCCAAGATGTACGAAAATTTCTGCGTCGGTATCTGCGGTATCACGGACCGTTTCCCGGCCCACAACGTAGCCGCATCTAAAATCAAAGAACTTTCCGGGAAGGTTTCCGGCAAGAGAGTTCTTATCGCTCTGTCCGGCGGTTCAGATTCATCTGTCGTCGCTTACCTGCTGCGAGACGCAAAGCCCGCAGCCCTCAAAGGCGTATATATACGCGGCATCGACCGGCCGGACGACGAGTCCTTCGTAAATGAATACTTCGCGTCACAGCCGTGGATTGATGTCGAAATAGTGGATGCGACGGACAAATTCCTCGAAGCTCTTCGCGGCAAGACGCAGATGCGTGAGAAGCGCCTCGCGATGCGCGGCATCTACACGGATGTTCTTGAATCCAAAATGCGGGAATTCGGCGCGGATTTCGTGGCCCAAGGCACGCTCTATACAGATTTACGTGAGAGCGGACACGGCAACAAGACAGGTGCCCGCGTCGCGGAGATAAAAGTACACCATAATACCGGCATTACATTCTCCGTTCCTGAACTTTCCCCGCTCGATGATCAGGTCAAGGATTCCGCGCGGGCAATCGGCCGCGACATCGGAGTACCTGAGGATTTACTCGTGCGGCATCCGTTTCCCGGCCCCGGACTCGTCGTCAGAATTGAGGGCGAGGTCAACGCAAACAGTTTGAAAGTCGCCCGCGCAATAGACGGTATCTATATTGATGAGCTCCGCAAGGCGGGTTTGTATGCATCCGTCTGGCAAGCGGGCGCAACGGTGACCCGCTCCGAACATACCGTGAGCAAAGGTGACGACGCGGGTACCGGTATCGTGGTAGCTCTCTGGGCCGTGTGGAGTGTCAACGGCTTCACGGCACGCTTCGCGCAGCTGCCGTATGACTTTCTCGGCACCGTATCGCGCCGCATCACCAACGAGGTGCGCGAAGTCGGTGCCGTTGTGTACCGCATTTCCGATAAACCTCCTTCTACTATCGAATTCGGTTGAGAAGTTCAATTCTGCGGAGAATCCCGTAAGGCATCCCGACGCGCCTCCTCGTCCAAGAGCGTCTCGTACGTGTACGCCCACGGTCCCGTTTGCATTTGTATTTCCGACTTTTCGGCACCTTCCCGGCGCATGAGTGCAGGACCTTCAGTAAGAATCTTTTTCGTGTTTTTGATAGTCGCCTCGAGCTCGGCATCGGTCAGTTTCCGCGCATCCGCAAGGTCCTTCTGCATCGGCGTAGGCTTCTCCAGTGACATGTTTCTCATTGTACAATGAAGTCACATGGACCCGCTCACCATATCGCGATTTCAGTTCGGCGATACCGCGGCGTTCCACATACTCTGGCCGCTGCTTTCCATCGGTCTTTCCCTCTTCATGTTCTTCATGGAATGGGCCTGGCTCCGCACCGGCGATGTCCGCTACTACCGACAAGTCAGATTCTGGTCGAAGATATTCATTTTGACGTTCGGCATCGGTACGGCGTCCGGCATTCCTCTCGAGTTCGAGTTCGGAACAAACTGGGCGGCTTTCTCGAATGCTGCCGGAGACTTTTTCGGCAATATTCTCGGTTTTGAATCGACAGTCGCCTTCGCCTTGGAAGCCGCATTTCTCGGCATTTTTGTCTTCGGATGGAAACGGGTCAGCCCGAGAGTGCATCTCTTTTCGAACGCGATGATTGCGGTCGGCGCAACACTCTCCGCATTTTGGATTATGGTGGCGAACTCCTGGATGCAGGCGCCCGTCGGTGTCGTGGTTGAGAACGGCAAAATTATCGTCACGGACTACATGGTCGCGATATTCAACTCTTCTTCCTTCATTTCCTTTCTCCACATGGAAATCGCCTGTGTCGAGACGACGCTCTTTTTTATCCTGGGACTCTGCGCATGGGCGCTTCTGCGCACCCGTACGACGGATGAGTATAAGCGTTTTTTTCTACAGGCGTTTAAATTTGCCCTCACCATCACGCTCGTCGTCACGCCGCTCCAGATAGGTCTCGGCGATTTGAGCGGCTATCTGATTGCCGAGAAACAGCCGGAAAAAGTTGCCGCCATGGAACTTCACTGGGATACGAATCCCGCCGGCACCGGCGCGCCATGGTCAATTATCGCGTGGCCGGATTCGGCCGGAGGACGCAACGCCTTCGACATCGCGATACCGGACGCCCTCAGTCTGCTTACGACCCATTCCTTCTCGGGAGAAGTACCCGGACTGAACGACTATGCGCCGTCAGACCGCCCCACGACTCTCGGTGCGACGATTACCTTTTATTCCTTCCGCATCATGGTCGCAATCGGCTTCGCCCTGTTCGGTCTCATGCTTCTGGGCGTGTGGTACCACTACAAGGGCAGGCTTGATGAGGCCGTTTCCGACCACCGCTTCTTCTGGAAACTTTGGATATTCGCGATGCCTCTCGGATTTATTGCAACAGAAGCGGGCTGGATGGTCCGTGAGATAGGCCGTCAACCATGGGTCGTCTATCACCTGCTGCGGACAAGCGACGGACTTTCTTCCGGACTCTCAACACCCGTTGTCCTCACGACCACTGTGCTGTTTACACTTCTGTACATTGCATTCGGCGTCCTGTTTGTCTACTTCACTTACCGTATTATGAAAAACGGACCTGACTTCGTCGAACTTCCACCCTCGCGCGTACCGGGCATATGATAGACCTCCCGACGATTTGGTTCCTGATACTCGGCTTGGAACTCGCACTCTACGTCATTTTGGACGGAGCAGATTTAGGCCTCGGATTTTTGAGCCTGCTACCGCAGTCGGAAAAAGCCCGTTCGATACTCATACAGACAGTGGGGCCGATTTGGGACGCAAACGAGACGTGGCTCGTGATTGCCGGAGGAACTCTGTTCGGCGCATTCCCTCTTGCGTATGGCATCATCCTCAATGCCTTATACATTCCGGTCATGATTCTGCTTTTCGGTCTGATTATCCGTGCTACTGCTTTTGAATTCCGGGCGATGGGAGAGAAAAAAAGATTCTGGGAAACCATGTTCGGAGTCGGCAGTCTCCTCGCTATCGTCGGTCAGGGTTTCGCCGTCGGCGGCGTACTGAACGGTATTCAGGTGGTAGACGGACACTTTTCGGGAGGCAGTTTCGACTGGTTTTCGGCGCTTTCAATCTTTATCACAGCCGGCGTTCTCATGAGTTATGTCGTGGTGGGATACGCCTACCTCATCAAGCGCAGGCACTTTGAGTACACTCACGAGAGTTTCTCCCGGATATTCATCGCGGCAACGGTCACGTTCGGAGCATTTGCTTCCGCAACAATTTTGTTGCCGCAGGAACATCCGTTCGTACTCGAACGGTGGATTACTGAGCCTACGCGGACCATACTCATCGGACTCAGTATTCTTATCGGTCTTGTATCGTTTCTCCTTATTTACTGCGTAATCAAAAAGACCCTTCACCGGCATCTCCACAGCATATGCATGACGATATTCGTACTGGCGGCGGCGGCCACTGCGTATGCCGTGTACCCGTATCTTATTCCGCCGGCTCTCACGGTGTACGACACATCCTCCTCTGCGGTCACGTTGCGGTTCATGCTCTGGGGTATCGGCCCGCTCCTTCCTATCGTTCTCGCGTACAACTTTTACATGTATCACGTCTTCCGCGCCGGAAGGAACGATGAGCACCTCGAAGACTACTGAGCTCGGAATCTACAGCTGGTTGATATCGGCATCGACACTTTCGAAATCAGCGTTCGAATCGGACGGCATGGCTGCGTCGAGTTGTGCATTGGCCTCGGCGCTTGCAGCATCCTGCTGTACCGCAGGGCTATCAGCAGAATTCTGCTGCAGCATTCCCGTCGGGAAGTCATTACGAAACAGGTAGAGGGTGCCGGCGACCGCAACAACCGCTGCCGCGATTGCAATGTATAGATAGGTCGCGCGACCGTGCGCCGGTATTGCCTGCGGAACCGGAGGCTGCGGAGCATTGTTTATCGGAGAATTGTCTGTTGGCATAGGTGGTGATTATTTTATTATCGAAGCATTTGCAGTATGCAACGCAGCATTCACATCTCGGACGCTCTCTGCGACCGCGGCGACAGCAACTCTGACCTTTTCGAGGTCGGCATGGAGCGCATCGCGCGCGTGCTGCACATCTGCGCGAAGCGTGGCCTCTGATGAAATATCTATAGTGTATGACTTGCCGGTCTGATTTATTATGGCAGTACGTGCGAGCGCGACATTTGCGGAAGCCTTCGCAGTGGCGTCATCTACCGCCGAAACGTCGACACCCTGCGATTGAGAAGCATCCTGCCGAGCGTTAATGTCTGTGAACACAGCCTGTATCTTGGTCAGAGACTCTGTGTACCTCGCAAGTACATTTGCATTTATGGTCGCAAACCTGTCGTCAATCGACTGCACGATGTCGCGCTTTGCCGTACTTCTAATCCCCAGAAGTCTTTGTGTCAGGTCATCCTTGTGTGATTGCAGATTTGCATTAAACGCATCAACGCGAGCCTTAAGGTCTGCCTTGAATGCTTTTTGACGTGCCTCAAACAGTGCTTGCCGCTCGGCAAGACGTGCCGTCGTAGCTCCGGTCCCGACCGATAGTTGGAGTGTGGTACTACTATCTCCGACATTCTGACTCTGAGCGGCGTCCTGCAGGCGCGCCTCCTCTTGTATTTTCAGCGCGCGGAGTCGTTCTTGCCTGCTCAACTCTGTGCTTGATGCGGAAGGTGCTTGCTGCTGCGCAAGAGCTGCACCGGGGAGAAGCAGCGAAATCAGCACGGTAACCGAAGCGACTGTTGCTTTAATCATGGAGCTTATAATTAAAAGAATAAGTCCCCTGATTATACCGCGTCTCTCGGATAGTAAACACAGCGCCACTGCAAAACACAGATTAGCAGGATTCAGTCAATGCCGCGTTCTTGATGCTTTTTGTGGACATAGAGTACCAAACTTCGAACCGCCTAAAAAGCTACCTATCTCGGTTCTGGGAGTATTACCAAACCAGTCCCGCTCTCGGTTCGGACGCCATGGAACCTCAATAATACGAGAGTTAGAGAAAGAAAACACTTACTCTTCCAATAACCGTCAGTTTGTGGCATAGTCATGCTGGAAGCAGTTTCGGCAGCCCCATGGAGGAGCGGAATGAAGCGTACTTTGAATGCCCTGAAATGCAGCGCAGCCGGACTCGTCCTGCTGCACGCAAGCGACTTGAGCCCCGTGTGGCTCATCGAACCGTATCGCCGTTTCGTGAGCTCGTTGGTGTTCGCCAACCGCTTCACCGCCGCGGCGTTCCTCGTCTCGATCTTCGTCTCGCTCGCAGTGCTGCTGAGCTGCACCGCGCAACACGAGGCGCGCCTCAAGAACGGAGCCTGAACATGGACTTCACTGTCAAAGCGCCACTGATCCAAAAGATCGTGGCGTGGAAGATCAACATGTTCGTGTCGTGGCGCGCCCTCAATCCCGAGAGCATGTCGTTGCACGAACGCCGGCGCGAAGCGCTGGATCGGCTGTTCAACTTGCGTCGCGAGCTCTGGACGAAGTCCATACCGTGGCTCAAGGATGAAATCCGCAAGAACGAGACCGATCGCTTCCTGCTCGGCGTGGCAGCCGCTACAGGCTGACCCAATACCGCCTTACGACCAAAGCCCCCGACGGCACGGTTCGTCGGGCGGCTTTTTCTTTTTACTTATACACCTTTACCGATCCAAGAAATGCCGTGTACTGGAAATCTACGAAATGCAGCTCGAAGAAGCGGCAAATGATCTTGATGTACGCCCTCAAGAGCAAAACATAGACCTCAAGGTGCCTTATCGAACCGCCCTAAACAAAGCGATCGGAATGCTGAAAAACCCAATATCTATTTGGGATACCGTCGATACGCTCGAGAAGCACCGACTCTTTTTCTTCCTTTTTGAGGCACGTTTGGCCTACGCTAAAGCGGACGGCTATCGAACCGCAAATAAGCTAAGTACTACAAGGATATTTGAGGAGTTTTCGGATGAAAACTCGGATTCTGTGGACCCACGGGGAGTCGAACCCCGACCTGTTCCATGCCATGGAACCGTTCTACCGCTATACTATGGGCCCAAGTGAGGATCGAAAATGAGAATGCTCTACATTCTCATTTTCTCCGAACGAAGGGCACATACGATCCTCAAGTATGGGCCCGCGCGTGCGCATCTTAACAGATGCGTGCCGTTTTTTGAATGGGTACGATTTATCGGGATGCTGCCGAGAGGCACGATTTCAAAACAGCGGTCTCGGTCCAACCGCAGTGGCCGTCCGTCTGGCGCTCGCAGAGAGCCGTTTTGTAGCATGCGTACTCCGCGCGATACTCGCAGGTTGTTACCATACCGTCCGCATCTGCAGCTTCTCCGCACACTTGTCCGCTGCATCCTCCGACGGCACATCCGCTTGCGGCAAGGGGTTCTGATGGCTGAGCAGAGTCCGTCTGCACCTGCTGTTCGGGATTCACGAATACGCGACCGTTGGGAGTCGCACACTGCGTGGGATATGATTCCATGACCGGATATCCGGCCTGTACACACTCTGCGTACGAGGACACGTTGAGTACCCGCTGCTGTTTCGCGATGTTGGAGAGCGAAAGAAGGAGCCCTGCGATGATGGCGAGTACGACCAAAAGTCCGATGAGGGAGGATGTTTTCATGTGCGAATCCATGCTTTCAGTGTATCAGACGTATAAGACCGCTTCATGTTACAGCGAGTTCAGTATAGTATCTCTGTTACACACCTCCTGTCGTTCAATGGATAGGATAGTCCCCTCCGAAGGGATTGATGTCGGTTCGACTCCGGCCGGGAGGAATGAGCGGAGCAAAGTGACGACCGGAGAAGAATGCGGGGCATTCTTCGACCTGAGTCGAACGGGCGCAGCGGGCCCCGCACCAGCTCGTGCGGGTGCGAGCCAGGGTCGTGCGACCAAAGTTTCTTGGAGCGTCGCGACTTAGAAACTTGAAGTACTCTTGTGGTGAAATTTCTTTTGCGTTGGCAAAAGAAATATTCCTGACTCGACTCCGGCCAGGAGGACAAGAAAATTATTCGGTCGCTGAGTCCAAAGGATGAAGCTTTGACCACGTCGAAATGAGAGCGTTCGTGAGCGCCCGGCGACCGTCACCGGATTTAATTCCTCTCTGCGTGAAGAAATCATCGGCAGCGGCCAATATCTCAGACCTGCTCGAATCGACTTCCATCGCAGTTTCCGCCCGCGTGAGCATCTCGACAATATTTTGATTCTGTTCCATGTATTCCTGTGCGGCCTGTGTCGCTTCGGCAGGAATCGCGTCAAGATACGGGCTGTGTTCCATTTCCATACCGGTCATTCTGCTTCAAAAAGCGCGCTGAGGGACTCGCCGCTTTCTATGCGGTGAATCGCGTCACCGAAAATATCCCCGACGGGAACGATTTCAATCTTCGAACTCATTTCCCTATCCGTCGAAATAGTGTCTGTAATAAAAATCTTCTTTATCGGGGATTCGTCAAGAGTTTTATTGGCGGCTGCCGAGAGGACGCCGTGCGTCGCCATTGCGTACACCTCGCGGGCACCGCTCTCCATGAGCAGGCTCGCCGCACGCGCGAGAGTACCGCAGGTGTCTGCCATATCGTCCACTATGAGGGCGATTTTGCCCTTCACATCGCCGATGAGCTTCATGCGCGCAATCTGGTTCGGGATGTCACGCTCTTTGTGAATGATTGCGAGGTCCGCGGCTTTCATAAGCCGCTTCGCGTACGATTGCGCACGCACAACTCCCCCTGCATCCGGCGATACGACAACCAAATCATCGGCGGCAAGTGCGTCTTTAAAGATATTCTGCAGATGAGCGATGAAGACAGGGCGGGCGTAGAGGTAGTCGACATTCGTCTGACGGAAAAATCCGCCGATGGCATCGTTGTGCAAATCCATTGTAAGCACACGGTCTGTGCCAAGCGATTCCAGTATCATTGCAAATACTCTCGCTGAGACAGGCTCGCGCGGCTTCGACTTTCTGTCCTGTCGCGCATATCCGAAATACGGCATAACGACCGTTATCTCATGCGCGGAAGCGGCACGGGCGGCGTCGATAGCAAGGAAGAGGCGCGACCAATTGCACGCGGGACCGTTTGTGGACTGAACGAGATAGACATTGCGGCCGCGAAGGTTTTCCAAAAACTGTACGTACTCTTCTCCGTCGGCGAATGTTTTGCATTTGATGGCACCGAGCTCCACTCCTGCCCTCTTCGCCATATTCTGGGCCAACGCGTCGTTGGAGCCGAGGCTGAATATCCGGAAGTCCATGGCGAAGAGTATAGCAGAATTTATTGTGCATCTCGCCAGGCGGAGATTTAGCGGATATAATCCCGCCTATCGCACCCTTAGCTCAGTTGGTTAGAGCGTTCGATTCACATTCGAAAGGTCTCAGGTTCGAATCCTGAAGGGTGCACCGAGACGGGTAAAAATGCCCTGCGGCACTTTTACCCGCACGGTGCAAGGCGGAGCAATGTTGCGCGAGCTTGCGCAACTGCGAGCCGGGGTCGCGGAATTTTCGAGCGGCGGCGAGAAAATATCTGTGACCACAAAACGTGACCTCTCGATATTTTCTTGTTACCATGCGCCGTGCGTGGTGTTCTGTGTCGGGCTGTAGTATACCGGTAGTACGCACGATTCGGGTTCGTGTAGACTGGGTTCGATTCCCAGCAGCCCGACAGAGAACATCACAGACCGCAGCAACGGGCTGTAAGTAAGCGACTTTCAACCCTGGCATTCGGAGAAAATGAGTATGCCTGGCATAATCATTTTCGTTCCTCATTACGGGCTGTCGTATAGTGGTAGTACGCATGGCTGGGGGTCATGTAGTCCGAGTTCGATTCTCGGCAGCCCGAAGAGCGAAGCGATACGGAATGAGATGTGTGCCTTCGCACGCATCGCCCGGAATCGAAAGGCGGAGCCATGTCGCAACGGCGATGGGCGAGCCCGGGTCGGCGGTACTTAGCGAACAAAGTGAGCTTAGTAACCGTGACCGATTCCCGGCAGCCCGAAAAACGTATTCCGGCTCAATCCGCGCTGTGCCGCATGAGCGCTTGACACACTCCGCGTTCCTAGCGTTATATTATGAATATGCGCTCATACGTCCGTATGGGTCTCTCATTTCTCGCCTGTTACGGCGCCGGATTTCTGGCATCCCTTTTTGTCTCTGTCGGTACCGGGAGCTGGTACGACGGCCTCATAAAGCCGCTTCTCACACCCGACAAATACACGGTCCTCTATGCATGGCTCGCTATCTATGGCCTTATGGCGGTCGCCCTCACCATGGTCTGGGAAAAGGATCCCCATGTGGACGAGATGCGCGGTTGGGTCCCTCTCTTTTTCTCGCATCTGCTTGTGAACGCAGCGTGGCCGATTTTTTTCTTCGGTTTCCATTCGATTTTTATCGCACTCATCGACATCATCATTCTCATATTTGCCGTAGGTATTCTGACGGCCGGTGCGTACGAAGTTGATAAGCGTGCAGGATACTTTCTTATGCCGTACTTTTTGTGGATACTTTTCACCACCTACCTCAACATCAGGCTTTGGTTTTTGAATTAGTGGACCCTGGGGGAATCGGACCCCCGCCTCGGCAATGCGAATGCCGCGTAATACCACTTTACTAAGGGCCCTGCTTCAGTTCGAATAGAATATACTATTTTGACGAAAAACGAAAACCACCCGACGAGCGGATGGTTCCGCCGGATTCGGGTGGCTGTTATTCAACGATTTCGATGCCGAACTCGTTCACCATGAACTCCAGGAAGTCGTCCTGGTGCGCGCCGACGAGCGGGGCGAAATCTTCACTCTGCTCGATGGCATAAACGGTGCCGACACACCACCATCTGAACACCTTTCGCGCCTGTTCGAGATCCGCAACTTGCGGAGTCCAGCAGACGAAGCATTCGCCGGTCACCGGGTGCTTGTGAATATGGATCGGCACCTCGGGCACCCTCCGCCCCCAGACGGGAGATGCCAGGAGTAGCATTTCGTGATGGACGCCGATGTGGACGGTCTTTTCAGGAGTCCACTCGATGTAGATCGCCATTATGTCCTCCCAAATGCGCGATTCGAACACACAGTGCCATTTTCGTCACAGCGAGTCAACTCTGTGCCTACGCGACTAGTACGGACGTTCGTTCTCCATCTCCGCCGTGTACTTTCCTTCGGATGCGAGGGAGTTCATTTTCGAACGGAAGACGAGCGCATCTTGAGCCTTGCCGACATTCCCCTTCGTGTCCTGCGCCCATATCTTGAGCACGGGATTCTGGATTGCGCGTGAGTATGAGAATGTCAGCGGCCAGGGTGTACCGCCGATGAGATTCATGGCGTTCAGATTTGCCGTCGCCTGTTCATCGCCCTGTCCGCCGGAGAGGAACACGACGCCTGCAAGATTTTTCGGAACAGATTCGAGAAGCGCTTTGACCGTTTCTGCTCCCACCTGTTCGGGCGAGGATTGCGCAGCCGCCTTCTTACCCGCAATCACCATACTTGCCTTCAAAATCGCACCTTCGAGCATGACATCCTGCTCTTTGAGCTCGTTGAATGTGTCTTTCAATGCGGCAACCGTTACCTCGTAGCAACGCTCAATCGAATGGTCTCCATCGATGATGACTTCCGGTTCGACGATAGGAACGATTCCCGCCTCCTGGCACAGCGCCGCGTAACGCGCCATGGCGTGCGCATTGGCATGTATGCACGCCTCGGACGGTATGTTTGCACCAATCGTGATGACAGAACGCCATTTCGCAAATTTTGCTCCGAACGTTACGTATTCTGCAAGACGCTCGCGCAACCCGTCGAGACCCTCCGTCACCTTCTCTCCTTCATGCAGTGCGAGCTCCTTGGCGCCGCCGTCTACCTTAATACCGGGCAAGATGCCGCGCGCTGCAAGCGCATCAGGGAAACGCTCTCCCGCGTCGTTCTTCTGCCTGATTGTTTCATCAAAAAGAATGATGCCGCTCACGTATTTTTCCAAATCCGGCGCGGAGAGTATCGTTTGTCTGTAGAGACGACGATTCTCTTCGTTGCACTCGACGCCCACGGAATCGAAACGTTTCTGGCAGGTGCCCGAGCTCTCATCCGCTGCAATAATCCCCTTACCCTTCGCGACCACCTCTGAGGCGGTCTTTTTCAAAAGTTCTGTATTCATACGTGAAGTATATCGCACATAATTTATAAGGGCCGCCGCGAACGTCTGATGAGTGAGAGAAGCTCATCGTGCAGTACGCCGTTCGAACACAACTGCCCCTCGATATCCCGGTCATACCGTTTCGGCACATTGCCTTCAAGGTCGGTAACGCGTCCGCCCGCCTCCGCTACAATAACAGCCGCCGCCGCCATGTCGTGGGGCGCCGTGCCTCCGAAGAAAGACGCGGAGAACTCCCCTGCAGCGACAAGCGCGCTCATATAGTGAATGGAGAGGCCCGTAATGAACGAGACGCCGTGGCCGTACGCCTCCTCCATTACGGGAAAGAGGTTTATGACTTTTTTCATTTTTCCCATCCCCATCACAGTGCTTTTGAGAACGGGATTTGACGATACCTGCATTCTCTTACCGTTTACGTACGCACCCGAACCTTTCTCGGCGGAAAAAAGCCTGTCCATGAACGGGTCGTAGATGACGCCCAAAAGCGGCTCTCCATCGCGTACAAGCGCAAGCGCAAATGTCGCAGTGGGAATCCCGTGGGAAAAGTTATGCGTGCCGTCGACAGGGTCGCAAATCCATACGTATTGGCTCTCCTCGGAAAAATCGTTCCCTTCTTCGGAGAGAATGCTGTGGTCCGGGTAGTGCTTTTTTATTTCCTTCAGCACGAGGTCGTTAATCACGATGTCGGTCTCGGTGACGGGCGAGCGCTCATCCTTCCACTCTTTCTTCATGCCCGCGGTAAAGTTCTTGCGCATGATTACGCCCGCCTCTTTCGCGAGGGAGAGCGCTACATCCATATGCGCAGCCTCTTTCATGCTGCCAGTGTACACCACGGGTCGGCGCGGCCGCAAAGCAGTCGTACTGTTTAGGTTACGTTCACGATTTTGTACTTCTGCGGACCTTTCGGCGTCTCAAACGCAAACGTGTCGCCCTTTTTCTTTTCCATAAGTGCGGACCCGAGCGGAGAGAGGTGTGAAATCTTGTGCTCCTGCATATTCGCTTCCGCGCTGCCGACGATTTCATACGTGTGCTCCTCCTTCTCCCCCTGTTTCTGAATCGTCACAAACGAACCGAGACTCACCGTAGAGCCCTTGGTGTGTTCAATAATGCGCGCATGCGAGAGCTGCTCCTCGATGACGCGGATGCGGTCTTCTGTCGCAGCCTGCAGATTGCGGGCCTCTTCGTATTCGGCATTTTCGGAAAGGTCGCCGAGCGAGCGGGCGTACTCCAATTGCTCCGCGATTTCGCGGCGACGGACGGTCTTGAGGTGTTCAAGCTCGGTTGTCAGTTCGTCAAACTTCTCTTTGCTCAAATAGTTGGTTTCTTCAGTCATAGTTATTTACCTGCAAACGCGCCCTTTTATGAGGCGCGTAGGGACAGTATACCCTGCCCGTGCGGGGCAGCAAGGACGCAATCACTGTAGATATTGTGGACGCTGCGCAATAATCCATTGGAAAAACGGCACCAGTCCGGGCGCTGCGCCGGAAGCGGTACCTGCGGGAGCATGCTCAAGTACGACAGCGTACGCGTAATGCGGATTGTCGGCCGGCCAAAAACCGATGGACCAGGAATTCATCCATTCGTTGTGTGAGCCGAGCTGAGCCGTACCGGTTTTCGCTGCGATTTTGATGCCGCCGATATTGAGCGCTTTTACCGTTGCATCTTTCCTGTCCGAGGTTACCGCAAGGCGCATGCCTTCACGCGCGATTTGCAGATACTCATCCGGCACTCCGACTTCCGTAAACTGCGGCGTCGAACTTGCGACAAGTTGCGGGACCATCAGCTTGCCGCCGTTCGCAATCGCCGCGACGAAACGTACTGCCTGGACCGGCGTTATTTGAAACCCGTATTGACCGATTGCCGTATGATACGTGTCACCGACGCGCCACGGATCGTTTTCCCCGAAAACTTCCACTTTCCACGCGGGGGTCGGAATGACTCCGCTTTTCTCTCCGCGAAGGTCCACGCCGGTCGTCGCGGCGAGCCCGAATCTGCGCGCATAGTCGTCCAATTTCGCAATCCCGAGTCCCCGCTGACCCTGAAAACCTCCGCCGATGGTGTAGAAATACTCGTCGCTCGAAACGGCGATGGCGGTGCGCATATCAATCCAGCCGTGGACAGTCCAGTCGCGGAAAATGCTCGGGTGCGCCGGGTCATACGGGTTCGGTAATGTCAGCGCTCCCGTCGAAAGTATCTGCTTGTCCGGGCTGATGATTTTCTCGTTCAGTGCTGCGGCTGCGAATATAGGCTTCACGATAGAACCGGGGGTGTAGAGTCCGGACACGGCACGGTTCAAAAGCGGCGTACGCGAACTCGTGTTCGCGGCGGACACACCCGCGGACGTTCCGTCGGTGAATGCCTGATTGTCGTACTCGGGAAAACTGGTGAGCGCGAGAATCTCGCCTGTCCGGACATCCATGATAACCGCCGCGCCGCCGACGAAATGCATCTCATTCGCATGCGCGAGGAGAACCGTATAGAGCTTCGATTGCAGTTCCGCATCAATCGAGAGCGTAAGTGCTTTGCCGCTGAGGGGCGGCGCCACAATATTTTCGCGTTCAACGACGCCGTGCGCATCCTGCTCGACCATCGTGTGACCGTTCGTACCCCTGAGATACTCATCGTAGGAGAGTTCTACTCCCGAAACGCCGGAGTACTCTTCCCTCCACCACTCGCCTTTCGCATCCGCCTTCGGATACTGCAAAAATCCGAGCACATGTGCGAGACCCGGCAATGCTGTATAACGCCGCAGAGCGTACGTAGTCGCATTGCCTTTCGTCGTGGATGCCTGCGCTATGTTCCATGCGAGCTCTTCCCCCGTACGGTCGTATATGACGCCGCGGGTCGCAAAGAGAATATTCTTGTCGAGGGTGTTATTTTCCGAAATGTTTGCAAAGGTTTGTCCTTGCGTAACACCCAACGAATATGCGCGGAACGAGAACGCGCACACGATGAGAGTGAAGACCACCCCGACGGAGACGATGGAGCGCACACCGACGGGTCCCGCGACACGGCCTTCAAACTGTTTTGAATTAAATCCCGGCAGGTTGGATGAATCGAGAAAGATTTCGTCGGGTGCTATCTCGATGATTTTTTTCCGTTGCCTCCACATGAGCGCACTATACCGTACCGTGCAAGAAGCAAAAAGAATCCCGCACATGAGGCCGCGTACCCGTCACCGGAGAAATTCGAGTCTGAGCGGCTCGAGTCCCCAGACAATAATGATGGCGGCAATCGTATAGAGCGGTAGCGCATCCGTGAGACCTCCCGCCTGCCAGAGCATGTCCGTGAAAAATCCGATGGCGATTGCCTCGAGCGCACGAAACCGGAGAGAGAGAACGACGATGATGAGCATCGGCAACCAGGGAGGAGCGAGCAGTGCGCCGGCGAAGCCGACTACGGCAAGCACCGGGCGGATACTATGAATGGAGAATATAGACATAGCGCAAAGACGACAGGTCCACCGGCAAGCGGATGTACACGGTTTGGTCGGCACTCGTCGGAGCGGATTCGACTTTGCCGACCACGCCGATTGCCCGGCCACCGTAGATACCTGCGATTACCGCATCTCCTTCGTGCACGACAATCCCGCGCGGGACACTCGCATGTGCGTTCCCTCCGCCGTCCCCGACTGCAGTTACGGCAGCGCCCGCAATAATCACATCTGTCTGGACTCCGGCCGAAAAGAGCGCCCGCACCGCGCTCGTGCGACCCAGAACATCGGTCACTAATCCCACGACAAAATCACCGTCCGTCAGCACAACGTCACCTTCTCTCACGGGATCGTTCGTGCCGGCTCCGATGAGGAAAGTTCCGTACGGCGAACTGCCTGTGGAGGAAACGACCGGCGCGGTAATGCCCTGGTGCTTGTCCGCGAGATGGAGCATCGTGCGGAGCTGCATATTCTCCTGATAGAGAACATCGTAGCCGGCCGCTTTCTCGCGGTACTGGGCAAGCTCGTCTTTCAGTGCCAGATTTTCTGTCGCAAGCGTTCGCTGTCTCACAAAATAACCGCCGCTCGTCACTGCTTCACGCATATGCGCTGAGCTTGTCCATACTCGCGCTGAGAAAGAACGGACTCCGCTGCGCAAAATCCCGCCAGAAAGCGTATCGAAAACCAGGAGGCCAACGACGAGAACGGTCACAGCGAGAAGGCGTCGCCTCCCAGCGGTGGCGCCATGGAGCGAGCGGTGCGAAAATTCAGCCATACGTGTTATTCGGTCGGGACGAGCTCTTCGTCGCTTTTCAGCAGCGCTTCGCGGTACAGGTCGAGGTTGTCGAGAATGACCGATGTCCCCCGGACGACAGCCGTGAGCGGGTCATTCGCGACCACGACGGGAATGCCGATTGAACGCGTCAGGTGTTCGGGCAGTCCGCGGATGAGCGCACCGCCGCCTGCGAGGTGTACGCCGCTCTGCATAACGTCGGAAATTATTTCAGGCGGAGTTGTTTCAAGAACTTCCTTCAGTGAATCAACAAGCTCTTCGATGGAGTGCCCGATAGCGTTGCGGATGTCCTGGTCGCTTATCACAATTTCGCGCGGAAGCCCGGAGACGAGGTCGCGTCCACGCACAATCGCTTCAATGCGTTCCCTGCCCGGCGCAACGCTCGCGATGGCTATCTTTATTTCTTCGGCGGTCTTTTCTCCGACGAGAATCTTGAATTCATTGCGCATGTGCGCGACGATGTCGGCGTTCAATTTGTCGCCTGCAATCCGCACATTGCGTGAGTTCACCAGTCCTCCGAGAGAGACGATACCGATGTCCGTCGTGCCGCCGCCGATATCAAGAATCATACTGCCGGTCGGCTCCCATATCGGAAGCTCTATGCCGATTGCCGCGGCAAGCGGCTCTTCGATGATGTGCACCTCACGCGCGCCTGCAGCCTTCGCGGCATCCCGCACGGCGCGCACCTCGACGGACGTAATACCAGACGGGACGCCCACAACGACACGGGGGCCGAGCAATTTCGTATGACCGGCCTGTGCTTTGTTGATGAGATACGAGAGGAGTTCCGAGGTGACTTCGAAATCGGAAATAACGCCATCGACAACAGGCTGCACCGCCTGAATGTGCGGCGGCGTTCTGCCGAGCATGTCTTTCGCTACTTGTCCCACTGCCACGACCTGCCCGGTCTTCGTGTTCATGGCCACGATGGACGGCTCGGATATCACGATGCCGCGGCCTTTCACGTACACGAGCGTATTTGCCGTGCCGAGGTCGATGCCGATGTCATTTGAAAACCAGCCGAGGACTTTGTCCTTGAATCTCCTGAGTGCCGTGAACATACTTATTTCTGAAAGTATTCGATAATACCGCTGTCCTGAATGAACGCTGCCGTACCGGTCGTGCGCTCGACCACCTCCACACCACCCTCCTGCATGGTCTTTTCCGACACGACGATACGGGTCGGAATGCCGATGAGTTCCGAGTCCGCGAACTTCTCTCCGGCTCTCGCATCACGGTCATCATAAAGAACCTCGATGCCGTTCTCCTGCAGATGGTCGTACAGCTTGTCCGCCTCAGCGGCCACATCCTTGTTGCCTCCCGTTATCCCGATGAGATGCACGCGATATGGAGCGATTTCTTTCGGCCATACGATGCCCTTGTCGTCGGACAGGACTTCGACAACCGTACCCATGAGGCGTGTCGTTCCTATGCCGTAGCATCCCATCACGGGGTATTGCTCCGTGCCGTCGTTCGTCTTAAATGTGAAGTTAAAGGCTTTCGGATACTTCTGACCGAGGTCAAAGACATTTCCCACCTCGGCAGCTTTCGCGGACTTCAATTCACCCTTCGAGCATTTCGGACACGTGTCGCCCTCTTTTTGGGAAGAGACTTCCACGTTGGCGCAATGCGTGCATTTCTCGCAGTACACAATGTCGTCTTCGCCGGCATCGGTGAGAACCATAAACTCATACGAGAATTTCTCGCTGAATGCACCGCCCGAGGCTTCCGTGACTTTCGCATCAAGCCCGCAGCGCGAATACACCTTAAAGTACGCCTCTTTCACGATTCCGTAGAAACGGTCGAAATCGTCCTGGGTCTCATGGAAGCTGTACATGTCCTTCATGCCGAATTCCCTGCCGCGCATAATGCCGCTTTTCGCACGAAGCTCGTCACGGTATTTCTGTCCGATTTGGTAAATCGCCACAGGAAGATCTTTGTACGACGAAGCATACTCCTGCCCTATCGGTGTAACGATTTCTTCCTCGCTCTGTCCGAGCGCGTACTCCTTCTCAGTCCGGCTCATGAGCTTAAAGAGAACATCGACATTGTCCCATCCGCCGGTCTGCTTCCAATTCTCGCTCGGATGGAGCGTCGCCATTTTTGTCTCCTGGCCGCCGATGGCGTCCATCTCTTCGCGGATAACCTGCTCGATGCGTGTAAGCACGCGAAGCCCGAGCGGCAAGTATGAGTACACGCCGGCCATTTCTTTGTGAATGTAACCGGCTCGGATGAGGAGCTGCGCGTTTTTCGATACCTCGTCTTTGGGCGCCGATTTTCTGGTCTTGGTGAAAAGATGGGATTGGCGCATGGTCCGCACATTCTATCGCAGATTACCGGCGGTAATAGTTGACAACATCGGGATAAAGCGAGCTTGTGCTGCACGGGAGTTAGCGCACGGCTTCATTTGACCTTCAGACGAATATCCGTATAATCCTCGGACTTGTGCGACTCGTTTGAGAGACGTCACAGGACACCGCGCGTGTTCGTTTTGTTCGTTTTGCGCGAATCTATGAGGAACTTCATGGTCACACCGAACACCGGTACCGGCTATGAGGGTGACTTCCTCGAGCCCGTACCGCACTACCGCGAAGAAGCACCCGCCCCTGCGACAGTCCCGTCGCAGGTACCGCGTGCAAGCTGGCTGATATTTCCGACGCTCATTTCGACGCGTCCGGATTCCGTATCGGTCAACGTTATCAGGAGCTAGTGGGAGGGAACGCGCCCGTAGAGGCGCAACCAAGCCGGCGGCGCGTTTACGCGTCGCCGGTAATTTTTTTATCTGACGAGGATGAGCCTCGTGAAATGAAAGCTTGCTTTCATTTCCGAGCGACGCAGTCAGCAAAGGTTAAAAACCCCGCCGCTTGCGGCGGAAACACATACAAAGTGCCGGTGACACTTTGTATGTGGGGTCGAGGGCAAGTCCCAAGGGTTTGACACCTTTCACGCGATAAGCCGCGCGATGTCGTGGTACGTCACCGTAACCATGAGCATGATGATGAGTGCGATGCCCAACGTGTTCAGGAGCTGTAGCGCAAGACGCGGTGCGTTGCGTCGCAGTACCATTTCAATGAGCACCACAACGATGCGGCCGCCGTCGAGAGCAGGAATAGGAATGAGGTTGATGATGGCGAGGTTGACCGAAATGAATCCCGCGAGAGAGAGCACGTATCCCCAGCCGCTGTGCGACGCTTCGGCGACATAGCTCACGAGCCCGACAGGTCCGGTCACATTCGCGAGGTTCGGCGCCCCATGGACGACGCTCTTGAGAATTCCCCACAG
>JAIOPS010000028.1 GCA_021413775.1 Candidatus Kaiserbacteria bacterium
GTCTGCGTCCATTTCACATCCTCCAGGGCTAATTACCTATCTGACGGTAACATAAAAATGAATAAAGTCAAAATCAGAGCGCCTTTGCCTTCTCCACGACGAAGCTCGGGATGCCGTTGCGCTCGGATATTTTTCCCTTGAGCATGATGCAGTTGCCGGATATGAAAAGCGTTTCGTTTTCTTTGAGAGTGCGCGGAAATACTACCGCCTCTACTTCTCCGGAAAAATCGGAAAACTTAAGGAAAGCCATTTTCTCGCCCTTTTTGGTGAGAATAGATTGGACCGTTTCGACGAACCCGGCGATGACGGTCTCGACACCTTTCAGATTCTCCTTAGCGTGTTTGATGGACGTCTTTTGATTCGTGAGCTTCGCCTTGTGTTTATCCAGCGGATGGCCGGATATATAGAGGCCGAGGAGAGCCTTCTCCCACAAGAGCCGCTCGTCCATGGTCGCGGCCGGTGAGGATTCAAGCGTGAGTGCGCTCGCTTGCGAGGACGTGATGGCACCGAACAGCGAACCCTGGTCTGAAGGGGTTTTCGTCAGCTCTCGGTGGTAGGAGAGGAGGCGCTCGACGTTGGCGAGCAGTTGCCCGCGCTCTCCCAATTCGTCGAGTGCGCCGCTTTGAATCAGCGCTTCAAGAGATTTTTTGTTGAGATTTTTATCGGGGACGCGCGTTACGAAATCAGAGATGTCTTTAAAGGGCTGTTGTCTGATGATTGCATCGGAGACGCCCTGTCCGAAATTTTTAATCGAGTAGAGCCCGAAACGGATATTCTTGTCGTCGACGACCGTGAAATCGCCTTTGCTTTCGTTCACGGACGGCGGCCACACGTTGATGCCCATGCGCTTACATTCCGCGACGACTTCGGAAATCTTCTCCACATCGCCCGCATCCGCCGTGAGGACGGCCGCCATGTAGTCGACGGGGAAGTTCGCTTTCATGTATGCGGTCTTGTAGGCGAGGGAGCCGTAGCTCGCGGCGTGTGCTTTGTTGAAGCCATATGCGGCGAATGTCTCTATCTGCTCCCACAGCTTCTGAGCATTCTCCTTTTTCATCCCATGTTCTATAACGCCCGAGATGAACCTCTCCTTCTGTTTCGCCATTTCTTCCGGGATTTTCTTTCCCATCGCTTTTCTGAATTTGTCGGCTTCGCCCCACGAGTAGCCGGCGAGTTGCACGGCCATCATCATGACGTCGTCCTGGTAGATGAGAATGCCGTACGTCGGTTTCAGAATTGCCTCCATCCGCGGGTCGAGGTAACGCACGCGCGCGGGATTCCGTTTGCGCTCGATGTACTCGGGGATGAAGGCCATCGGGCCCGGGCGGTAGAGCGCCACCATGGCGTTCAGGTCGTGCACGACGGTCGGCCGCAGGTCTTTCAGGTACTGCGTCATGCCGCTGCCCGCCATCTGGAAGACGCCGAGCGTCTCGCCGCGCGTGAGCATGTCGTAGACCTTCTTGTCGTCGAGCGGGATTTTGTTGAGGTCGACATCTACGCCGAGCCGCTCTTTCACGCGCCGGACCGAATCCGCGAGGACGCTCAGGTTCGTGAGTCCGAGAAAGTCGAATTTGAGAAGTCCGACACCGCCGTACTCATCCGCAATGGAATACATATCGTACTGCGTAATGGTTTTGCCGCCCTTCGGGTCCAGCTGAATGGGAGCGTACTTGGTGACGCTCTCCGGCGCGAGAATGACGCCCGCCGCGTGGACGCCCACGTGCCGTGCGTTGCCTTCGAGTTTTTGCGCGAGATCAATGACTTCATGCGCATCCGGGTCGGAATCGTAGAGTTCTTTGAGCTCCGGCGTCTCCTCAAGCGCGCCTTTGATAGTGACGGGAAACCCTTGTTTGCCGAACGGTATGAGTTTCGCAATCGTGTCGCCGGTGCCGTATGAGTGTCCGAGTGCGCGCGCGACGTCCCGGACTGCGGCGCGCGCCATCATGGTGCCGAAGGTGCCGATTTGCACGACGTGGTCCGTGCCGTATTTGCCGCGCGCGTATTCGATGAGTTCGTCACGCCGGTTATCCGCGATATCCATATCGATATCCGGCGCCGACGGGCGCTCGGGGTTGAGGAATCGCTCGAAAGGCATGTTGAATTCAATGGGGTCTACGGTCGTGATGCCGCACAGGTAGGAGACCAAAGAGCCGGCGGCGGAGCCTCTCGTGTTCGTGAAGATGCCGGTTTCGCGCGCGTGACGCAGCAGGTCGGCGACGATGAGGAAGTACGAAGCGTATCCTTTTTGTTCGATGATGCCGAGTTCGTAATCCATGCGTTTTGTGAGCTCGCTCGTGGGCAGGAGTCCGCGCATCGCGATGCCGGATTCGGCGAGCGCGCGCAGCTCCTTGTTGTCTGTAGAGCCTTCGGGAATAGGGAAAACGGGGAAGATAGCCTTGCCGAGGGTGAGTGTGAGATTGCACGCGGCCGCAATTTTAATGGTGTTATCGAGGGCGTCGGGGATATCTTTGAAAAGTTCATTCATGCGCTCCTTGGAAGCGAAGGCAAAATTCCGCGGCTCGTATTCTTCGAGCGTGCGGTCAAGGACGCCGCCGCTGCGGATTTTGTTGACCAGGTCGGCCGCGAGCGCGTCGTCCTCTTTCATGTAGTAAATCTCCTGCGTGGCGACGAGCGGCGCGGAATGCCCGCGTGCGAGGGCGATGATGCCCTGCATCCTTTCCTCATGGCCGGCGATTTCCGCGTGTCGCGTGAGTTCGACGTAACAGTCGTCACCGAAGAGCTTCATATGCCATTCAAGTGCCTGCGAGGCGAGCTCTTTGGCGCCATGCCGCAGATGGTATGCATGTTCGCCGCCGTGAGAGGGAAGTATGGCGAGAAGTCCTTCGTGGTGTTTCTCGATAAGCTCATGGTCGATGCGCGGTCTCTGGTAGAAACCTTCCAGGTACGATGCGGAGACGAGCAACATCAGGTTGCGGTAACCGGTTTCGTTCATGGCAAGCAGCACGATGCGCCCGGCGTTGTCGTCCGTCTTATGCTCCTTATCAAAACGCGTGCGCGGTGCAACGAAAAAGTCGACGCCGAGAATGGGTTTGAGACCGTGTGCGGTCGCCTCTTTATAAAAGTCGATTGCGCCGTACATGTTGCCGTTGTCGGTGAGGGCCAACGCGCTCTGGCCGTCGGCAACGGCCGCCTCGACGAGCTCTTCGATTTTCGGCAGTGCTTCGAGGAGAGAGTAGTGGGAATGTGTATGCAAGTGGACGAAATCCCGGTTCATACAAGCCAGTATACACTCCTCTTATTTTGCTTTTTTTCAGCGCTTCTCTTATTGCATTTTTTGTGGCATAGTCCCGCCGGACGCGCTGCGGCGCACTGTAACAACACACTTATGCAGGGGAGCGATGCTATGCCGAAGCCTCTTCTCGAGAAACTCTGCGACGCTCGTACGGCGCCGATACGCAAAAAATGTCCCATTACGTTGAAAGCCGCGAAGGGCGACATCCTGTATGACGTGCCGGATACCTACATTCGGAATGTTATCTGGCTCATGAGCCGGCAGTACAGCCTCGCCGGCCGCGTCATTGTGAGCCGCCGGCGCAGCGACAGGAACAAATGCTTCCCGGCCAGTCAAAAAGCACATTCCGTCGAGGTGATGGTTTTTGACTATCTGCGGTCAATTCGCGGTGATGATGACGGAGCCCGCTATACACTTCATAGCGGCTGGAAATACAGCGTCTACAGGGTCCGCTGACGGAAGTCGGGCCGGCTGATATCAATCTGAAGGGGCCGCGCATGGCGGCCCCTTTTTGCTTTGGAGGGCGGTACAGAGACCATCCTATCCGCTCTACGCGAATTCTCCGCCGACTTCCGGCGTGTCCACCCACGGAGGGTCGAATACCGGCGGCTCGTTCTTGTCATCTTCGTCCCAGAGCCATTCCATGTAGGCTTCGCCGCCGTACGTATGCAAGAAATCAAACTCGCGTGCGGCGTGTAGTGCATCGAATGTATCTGCGGTCGCGGTCCCTTTTTTCACTGCCGCTTTGTGAGTCGCAAGCATGAAATCAATTGTCCCGTCAGCCATCGTTCACCTGTATGGTTCGGGTTTGCGGAAGCCTACTCGTTACTCGTGGCTGCGCACAGACTAGCAGAGTGAATTTTGATTTCAATATATCGTCCGCTTGTCCCCACTTTGACGCTGCATGGATAGCTCTATACAGTAGGTCGAGGTCGCGTCTGAACCGAAATCTCAATCTGCGGAAGAGGGAAAAATGGTGAAAGAAACCGACGATGCAACTCGCGCCGAATCGGCAAAGGACACTGCGCCCTCCGGGCCGGACGAAAATTTTTCGCGGAGCGGTCCCGGATTCTGGGACGGCAAAACGATGCCGAGCGCGTGCAATCTCGGCGTTGCGCCGCCTGCGGAGGACAATCCGTACAAGCGCTGAGATTCAATCGCGCGGAAATGTCTGCAAAGGGCCGGTCTTCGTACCGGCCCTTTCTGTTACTATTGATTGAATGCAGTACCTCATCGGCATAGATGAAGCGGGCCGCGGGCCGCTGGCGGGTCCTGTTTCTGTTGGCGCTGTCATGGTACCGCACGATTTCGATTTCGAATTGCTGCGCGGTGCGCGTGACTCTAAGAAATTGTCCGAGAAGAAAAGGGAGGAGTGGTATGAGAGGCTTCTTCACATGAAATCGGACGGCGTGCTGAATTTCGCGGTGGCGCTTTCGCCGGCGGCATCCATTGACGAGGAGGGTATTGTGCCTGCAATCCGCTCAGCGCTGTCGCGCTGTTTGGATGAACTGCGAGCAAGTCCCGAGGCATGCGAAATCCGGCTCGACGGTTCACTCTTCGCACCCGACACATTCCCGAACCAAAAGACCATCATCCGGGGAGACGATACCGAGCCTGTTATATCGATTGCTTCTATCGCCGCGAAAGTCACACGCGACCGGTACATGATGAGCATGGCCACTCAGTACCCGACGTACCGCTTTGACGAACATAAGGGGTACGGGACCGCGGCGCATCGCCGCCTGATTGCGGAGCATGGTTTTTGTGAGATTCACCGGAGGAGTTTTTGTACGCGTCTCACGGTCGGTACGGCCGAAGAAGCCTGATTCTTGATTTCTGCAGGCGCTCAGGGTATAGTGCCGCGACACTATGGTAGTACGAATGCGACAGAACAGGTCCCAGACCGCGATGCGGCGCTCTCATCACGCGCTCGCCGCTAAGCGTGCGGCTGTGTGCGAATGCGGTGCTCTCCGTGCTCCTCACCGCGCCTGCGCACACTGCGGTAAATACAACGGTAATGTCATCGTGGATGTCGTCGCACGCACCAAGCGCGAGCAGCGCCGCACAAAGCGCAAAGAAACCGAGCTCAGACAGTCGGGTCAGTTGACTGAGTCCAAAGAGAAAGAGGAAAAGAAGGCGTAAGTCTTCCGAGTCTCTCCTCATGTGCACGCGATGAGTCGCGTGTTTTTCATAATGCGGCCCGCGATTTTTCCACCGCACTTTCCACACCCGGACGTGCCATTCACTTGGCTCTCACGCGGGAGCATGTACAATGGTCTCTAATTGCTCCTTTATGGCGAACCGACATCTCGCACGTTCAGTCGTTCTCCAAGTGCTCTTCGAGCGCGATTCCTCCAGTGGTGCCATGACGATTGATGAGTGCATCGGTCGCCTCACCGATTACGCCAAAGAGTTCGGCGCACGCGAAAGCGACGCGGGATTCATGAAAACGCTCCTGCAATCGGCCGTCGCAAAACAAAAAGAAATCGATGAGGTAATCGTGCGCGCCGCTCCCGAGTGGCCGCTCGAAAAGATTGCCGCCATCGACCGCAACATTCTGCGTCTCGGTCTCACGGAGCTTTTATACAGCGACCGCGCACAGGTTCCGGCGAAAGTAGCAATCAACGAAGCCATCGAACTCGCCAAATCGTTCGGAAGCGCATCCTCAGGACGTTTCGTCAACGGCGTTTTGGGCGCCGTATACGTCGAACTCGGGGAACCGGGCAAGGCTGAGGGCGGGGAACGCAAAAAAGACTCCGGAAAACCGGGAAAAATGCCGGTTGAAGAACTCATCGGTGCGGTTGTGTACGCGTGTGAAGAGAAAGAGGTCTACCTCGCGCTCGTGCACGACATCTTCGGACACTGGACACTCACGAAAGGAAAACTCCAGCCCGGCGAGGACCATGAGGCCGGCGTTATGCGCAAAGCAATGGAGGAAATCGGACTCACTGTGAAAGTGGAAGAGCAGCTCGGTGAGAACGAGTACGTCGCCAACGACTCGAAGGCGTCGGGAGGCAAGAAGAAGCGGCACGCGCGGTACTTCCTGGCCCGCTCTGAATTCACGGATCTCAAACTTAAGCAGGAGGGAGGACTCGACGATGCACAGTGGTTCCCGCTCGCGTCAGTCGGTGACTTGAACTTCTATGACGATATATTGCCCGTCGTCACGCGTGCGATAAATCTGCTCGCACAGAAAGGGCGAGCATAAGCATGCCGGACTTTAAAGCATTTCAGAAAAAAATAGGGTACGAATTCCGTGATGCGCACCTCATCGAGCAGGCGTTCACGCACCGTTCACACCTCAACGAAAACCGCGCGCCCGGTCGCGAGCATAATGAGCGTCTGGAATTTCTCGGCGATGCGGTCCTCGAGCTCGTCGTAACGGAGTTCCTTTTTTCCAAATACCCGGATAAACCGGAAGGTGACCTTACCGCAATCCGCGCCGCACTCGTAAATACCGTCTCGATTGCGGATGCCGCGACGAAGCTCGGCATGAATGAGTACCTTCTCCTCTCGCGCGGCGAAGCGCGCGATACCGGTCGTGCCCGCCAAATTATCCTCGCGAATGCCTTCGAGGCGCTCATCGGCGCGCTCTACCTCGACTCCGGGTACATGAGTGCAAAAGACTTCATCGCGAAAAACATTTTCCAAAAGACGGATGACGTGGTCGCCAACAGGCTCTGGCAGGATGCGAAGAGCAAACTGCAGGAGATTGCGCAGGAGCAGCTCGGCATCACGCCGACGTACCAGCTCCTCGGCCAATCCGGTCCGGACCACGACAAAACCTTCACGATAGGCGCGTTCATCGGAGCGGAAAAAATTGCTTCCGGCGAAGGGCGTTCGAAACAGGAAGCTGAGCAGGTCGCCGCACAAAAGGCTCTGCTCGCAAAGGGCTGGTAGTCTTGCGGTAACCGTACATGAATGGCAGAGTCTCCGCAGGACTCAGGACAGGGGAAGCCAATGGATTGGAAACGGATAATCGATGTCGCCTACGCCGCG
>JAIOPS010000019.1 GCA_021413775.1 Candidatus Kaiserbacteria bacterium
AAACCCGCTTGAGCACATTTCGGAGCTCAAAAAATCTCTATGAATAAAGATGCACACTTCGGCGGCGCATACGTACCTGAAATGCTCTGGGAGACTCTGCACGAGCTTACCGAGGCGTTCAACACCGCTCGGAACGACAGCGTATTTCAGAGTGAATTTCAGGATTTGCTGAAGAATTTTTCCGGTCGCCCGACTCCGCTCATTTTCGCGGCCCGTGCGACGGGCGAGCTCGGCGGCGCGAAAGTGTATCTGAAAAACGAAGGTGCGAATCACACGGGCGCGCATAAAATCACGCACTGCCTCGGCCAGGGGCTCATCGCAAAAAAACTCGGCAAAAAAATGCTCATCGCCGAAACTGGTGCGGGACAGCACGGCGTCGCCACGGCAACGGTCGCCGCCAAACTCGGTCTTGAGTGCGTTGTTTTCATGGGCAGCGAGGACATCCGCCGCCAGCGTCCCAACGTCTTTCTCATGGAGCGACTCGGCGCAAAAGTCGTACCCGTTGAGTACGGCTCGAAAACACTCAAGGACGCCGTCAACGAGGCGCTCAAATTCTGGATGGAGCACCTGCACGATGCACATTACTGCATCGGCTCCGTTCTCGGCCCTGCTCCCTACCCGGAAATGAACAGGTACTTCCAATCCGTCATCGGACGCGAAATTAAAGAGGAGCTCCGGGAGCGCGAAGGCGCGCTTCCCGCTGCTGTTGTCGCATGTGTCGGCGGCGGCTCGAACGCGATGGGAAGCTTTTGGGAATTCGTTCCCGACGCAGCCGTGCGTCTCATCGGCGTCGAAGCGGGCGGAATCGGCAAAAATATCGGCGAGCACGCATCACGAAAAATTGCGGGCGAGCTTGGTATTTTCCAGGGATACAAGTCTCTCTTCCTGCAGACAAAAGACGGACAGATCGCGCCGACGCACTCGATTTCTGCAGGGCTCGACTATCCCGGTGTGGGACCCGAACTTGCGCAACTCTACGAGAGCGGGAGAGTTGAGCTTACGTACGCTCTCGACAGCGAAGCAGTCGAAGCGGCGGATTTCTTCGCAAAATTGGAAGGGGTGATACCCGCTCTAGAGAGCGCGCATGCGCTTTCAGAGGTACGGAAAATGGCGCCTACAATGCCGAAGGAGGCGATCATCGTCGCCACTCTTTCCGGTCGCGGCGACAAAGACCTCTTCAATTTCGCCCGCGCATTTAAAGACACGAGTTTCCGGGATTTCCTGAAAGATGAATATGGCCGCTATGAATAAACTCGACACACTCCTCTCGGGCGGAAAGCGTCCGCTCTTTATGGCACACATGATTGCGGGATATCCGTCCGTAGACGCCTCCGCGGATGTCGCTGAAGCGCTCGTTCGCGGCGGCGCAGATGTTCTTGAGATGCAAATCCCCTTCTCCGACCCGATGGCCGACGGTCCGACTATCTCCGTCGCCTGTGATGAAGCACTGAAGGGCGGTATAACCGTCGCGGACGCTCTTGAGCTTTTGAAAAAAATTTCGGCATTCGGAGCGCCGATCGCGGTAATGAGCTACATCAATCCGGTTTTCAGATACGGAATTCCTGCATTCGTCTCGGCGATAGCAGAACGCGGTGCCTCGGCACTCATCGTGCCGGATTGTCCGTTTGATACCGAAGAAGGTCGTGAGCTCCTCGCCGCCTGTAAGGAGAACGGCATCTACCTCATCCCGGTCGTCTCCCCCGGCGTACCGGAAGAACGGCTTCGTCAGCTGTCTACCGATTCGAAAGGCTTCGTGTACTGCACCTCCCGTCAAGGCATCACCGGCGCGACGGGCTCCTTCGCACAGGAGCTGTTTGATTTCGTAGCACAGCTCAAGACGCTGTTCAAACTTCCCGTCGCCGTCGGCTTCGGCGTGAAATCGCGCGATGATGTTACAACGCTCGCGAAACACGCCGATATCGTTATTGCCGGAAGCGTGTTTGTCTCAGTCATTAAAAGCGGCGGACCTACCGCCGTAGAAGACGCCGTTCAGACCCTGACCTCCTGATTTTTTTTCCGGAAATTCCCAATAATAAAATGCCGAACGGGTGCCGCCCGTTCGGCATTTTCATCGGAAGAGCTCAACGCTCGTGAAGCAGCCCCGACCGCACTCTTTGAGCATGTTGTTGCAGAGAATAAAATATACGGGACGGTTTGTGGCAATCTGTCTCCCCAGGGCGTATTGACCGAGCCGGGAGATGAACATGATGCGCACGTTCATGCACAGGTCTTTGTCGTACCTGATACGCGAACCCGCGGTGGCCGTTTCGAAAAATTGAGATGGCGACATTTTCTCACCGATGTGAAAGGACATGCAGGCACATACCTGCACCAGCCGCATCATGCGAACTGGAGACTATTTCCCGCAGAGACAGATTCCAACCCGCATGAAAAAAGCCCCATGCGGGGGGGGCCTGGCTCGTCCTGTGTACACGGACAAATCACCCCCTGGGGCTTCGATTGTTATTATTCTTATTTTTGAATCCTCCGCGCATGTTTTGACTATACAAGACGCCTACAATCCGGTCCATGTGGACAAGAATTGATACAGATTGACTACAAGGGGCATTTGTAGGATGGTTCTGTCGGGAGGGTTCTGAGGCTCCAATCTCGGAAACCCGCATATTGAAATGAAAGGAGGGGCCCCATGCCCCGAGAGACACACAATGTAAAGCTGCTCTGGCTCGGTATCGTTGCAGCGCTCTTGAGCGCCGTATATCGAGTGATGGACAACTACACGGTGCACAACCTCGTGGTAGGTCCCAAGGGAGTGACGACCGCGTTTGCGTATCTCGTCATCGGCGCGTGCACCGCGGCGATCGTGATACCGGTCCTCACGCTCATCTTCGGACGGTTCCTTGATCCGCATTTCAAAGGGTTCGTTTGGGGAAACCGGCACATGCACTGGAACGCGTTCATCTCCGGCTTCTTCGCCGCAGGGAGCACGCTCTTCCTGCTCTGGGGAACCCAGTACGGCGACCCCGGTGCACTTGCAGCGCTTACAACGCCGACTATCGTCTTCACAGGTCTCTATGAAATCCTGTGGGCAAGGACACTCTCGATGCGTGCGGCGGTGCTTCCGATTCTGGCCGCCACCGTCGGCAGCTTCTGCGGAGCATGGAACGGCTCGTTCGGAGCGACGCTTACCGGCTTCGTGCTGGTATTCGTCGTCTCGAACATCATCGGGGCAGCCGGAGAAATTCGCGAGACAAATGGAGTCAAGGCAGTGAATGCCATGAATCTGATGGTCTGGCGATTTATCTGGCTTGCGGTCACGGCCACTGCAACTGCGCTGGCTGTGTCGTTCTTGTCGGGTCAGCTGGAAGCACTTCAGACGCAGATTCACCGCAGCCTGACGCCCGCAAGCGTTTCGTTCATTGTGGTGACATTCGGCTTTGTGTTCGGTGGCATCGGACTCAAACTCGTACTGAAGCGCGACCATGCGGTTTCCGTCATCCTGATTGTGATGTCGCTGCAGGTCTTCATCACCTCAGGCGCCGCGTGGTTCGGCAATTGGTACTACCCGGGAACGTTCGGGGATACTGCGTACCCCTGGTGGGTGTGGCCGATTCGCCTGACCGGACTCATCCTCCTGACGTGGGGCGTGTACCGCGTCAGCAAAGTACGCTCAACCGAATAACACCGCGAATTCAGCGGTTACAACAGCATGTCGGCGGGCCTCGTGCCCGCCGACATTTCATATATCAGTTTTATAGAACGAATCTCCGCACGGCGTACGCGCGGAGATTCATCGATATTTCCGGAGTCAGACGGGGTTCACATTCTCGCCGACAAACAAGAATGCGTTCCGCGTCGTGCCCTCTTTGCACTCGAGCGTCCGTTCAAACCACTTGTTCACGACAGGGTCCGAGCTCGTCGGAAGGCGCTCGTATAGGCACTTCGAGTACAGGTCCCGCATGACGAACGTCGAGGGGTCGAATACGCCGGTACGATTGCGCACGAGCTTTTCGCCCAGTGCGTGGAGATGTTCGGGGACCGCGCTCATGCCGGGCGACGGATACACCGTGTCGCAGAACGAGCGCATGAATCCGTACATCTGCGGATTTTGCGTCGTGAACGCCATCTTGCCGCACGGGATGCTCCGCACGAGTTCGCGCACGAGCGCACGCGCCCGGCCCTTGCCCTGCCACGAGGAATCGATGACGACTCCGTGAAGGTAGAACACACCATCTTCAGGATGAGTGAGCGCGGACGCAAACCCGAGCACGCGGTCCTGCGTGTGTAGAAACGCGAGTCCGTCGACCTGTTCGATGTGCTTTCTGACACCGTCCGCCGAGCGGTTCTCGAGGGGGATGCCGAAACCGTTTGCGGTCACGACCTGCAGCGTCGAGAGGAGCGACTCCATGTCGCGTCCGTCGTCCGACGACTGCATGGTAGAAGCGGGCTCTTTGATGACCGAGACGGTCACGTCGGCGAAGGATCGTCGCCACGAATAGCCATTCACAAGGAACGGTTGCAGTGTTTTCATCGACCTAACTCCGTATGATGCGGCCGCAGCCGGAGACTGCAGGGACATCGCCAATTTTCTCTACGGAGATGCTAGTTCAAACCTGTATAAAAATCAAACCCCTTCTTGAAAGTGTCCGCAAAAAAGAATTTCCGCCTGCCCCACGCGAGGGCAGGCGGAATCGTGTGTACGGGCGCCGTCCGCTTAGTAGACGATGATGCCCATCTTGTCGCGGGCGACCGCGACGGTCGTCGCGATGCGCTCGCGGGCGACTTTCCCGCCTTCGTGCAAAACATCGCGCACGTAGTCGTTCTGCGTGGCGAGCGCGCGACGGCGTTCCTGGAAAGGCTCCAGAATCGCCGCGATGCTTGCAACGAGTTTGGTCTTGCAGTCGACACAGCTGATTTGGGCGG
>JAIOPS010000016.1 GCA_021413775.1 Candidatus Kaiserbacteria bacterium
TTCTTAACCGCCTGAAGGATGTCGCGCTTGCTGGCTCCTGCGGAAATATCGAATGTGTAGACGCCCGCGGCCTGCTGCATGCTCGCCTTCTCCGTGATGCGGGCGTGTCGGAGAACCTGCGTGAGATTACGCGGAGCGGCAGTGCCTTCCGCGCGAGAAGCGGCCGGTGTGCCTTCCGTATTTTTTACCTCCTTTTTCTTTTTTGAGCCGAAGAGTGCCATATATTATGCTTTTTTGTTCATGCGCGATTCGACGAGTGCGAGGGACTCCGCGGGATTCTCGATGAGAATATACGTCGCCTTAAGAACTGCGACGGGATTCAGGCTGCGTACGTCCGTTGCGGTGATGGAGCCGATATTACGGAAGCTCTTTTCGACGGCTTCATTCTTCTGAGAGAGCGCTACGAGTCCTGCGTTTACACGCTTCGTCGAGAGGCGTTCGAAACCCTTTACGCCGGAGAGCGCGAGGAGCGCCTTTTTGGCATCCGCCGTCTTCGGTACGGTAAAGCCGAATGAATCTACGAACAGTATCTGTCCGTCTTTCATTTTCTTCGAAAGCGCCATAAAGAGGGCCTTCGCGCGCATCTTTTTCGGGATGCCGCGGGCAAACACCTTCGCGTTGAGCGGTCCGTGGGTGACGCCTCCACCTCTCCAGATGGGAGAGCGGATGGAGCTGTGGCGCGCGCGTCCGGTACCTTTCTGCTGCCAGGGCTTTTTGCCGCCGCCGCGCACTTCGCTGCGTCCTTTCGTGTGAGCGACCGGTGTACGGGCGTTGTCCTGCATCGAAGTAACGACCTGGTGCATGAGCGAGTCATTCCACGCGACGCCGAAGACCGTCTCCGGAAGTTCGACGGAACCCGCCTTCTTACCCTCTATGTTGTAAATATCTGTTTTCATACAAAGAATTATTTGCTGCGGATTTCTACGAGTGTGCCGGGGCGTCCCGGAACAGCGCCCGAAATAAGGAGTGTGTTTGTTTCAGCGTCAACCTGCAGGACGCGGAGGTTTCTCACCGTAACACGGTCATTGCCCATGCGGCCACCCATGCGCATACCCTTCACGACACGACCGCCCGCGCGACCGCCGCCGCCGATAGAACCCGGGGCGCGCTCTTTGTTTTTCTGACCGTGTGAGCGCGGACCGCCCGAGAAGCCGTGACGCCTCACGACACCCTGGAAGCCCTTACCTTTTGAAATAGCGGACACCTCGACGATGTCGCCCACCTCGAATGTTGTTATATCTATAGTGTCGCCGCGCTTCATCTCTGCAGTACCGGGGTACTCGCGAAGATAACGGAATGTGGAGAGGTCCTTGAGGTGACCGCGGACAGCGGCGCTGACATTTTTGTCTTTGCGCGTACCGAAACCGACCTGCGCCGCCGCATAGCCGTCTTTCTCCGCGTTTTTAACCTGCGTGACAGTGAGAGTGCCGGCAGTAAGGACTGTAGCAGGGGTAACAATACCCTTCTCGTCGAAGACCTGCGTCATTCTGCCTTTTGTGGCGAGCATGAATTTCATATGTATAGAAAAGAAAATTCCCGCGCCAGCGGGACTTTAAAAAGCCTCGCCAGTGGTCCCTCTTGGGACATGGGTGGAGGCAGTATACCCAGGTACACTCAAAAAGCAAATGGAGCCTACTGTTGTGCTACCGGTGCGGAGGCCGCCGCTGCCGCAAGCGCGTCCGCCTTGTGATGATGCTTGAGTTCGTACAATAAAAAGAGGAGGAGGCCGGAGGTCATGAGGAGCGCAATCGGAATAATGGTATTTGAGTCGTCAAAACCGAATCCGCTCGAAACCGCACAGAAAAACGCGGGCAGACCCATGCAAAAAGCCTGAGAACTTCCTTCGTACGACTGCTGACTCACACCGGAAGCTGCCGGTCGCCAGGTGATATCTCCGGAAGTAATTCCCTGTGATGTCGCTCCCTGCGCGAGGACGTTGACCATCGCATCGAGCTCATTCGGCGGCAATTGCGACGCGCGAGGGTCCTTCAGGAGTTCCGCCCGGATAGTCGCACGCAAATCATCCTGTGAGGCACTCTGTGCATGCACGGCAAACGGTAATATTACCGCGAGAACAGTGAGGCTGACGAGCATCATCCGCATCAATGAACCGCCAAGAGCCGTATTCATGTGAAAAGTATAGCACCCTGTCTCCCTAGTTTTCGTTGAACACGGGGACGACGTTGACCGTCACGGTATCGGTGATGGTCGCGGGTGTCGCGCGGGGAAGAGAGTTGCAGGTGAGCGTGTATACAGTCTGAGCGACAATCGCAGAGGATACTTTACCTGTGCCGCCCGAGAGCTTATCAGTCCATGAATCACCGTTGGTTCCTGAGATGGTGCACGATGATACGTTCGCGGCGTTCCAATACAGCTGAACTGTACCGTTCCTGCGTACAAGCGAGGGGAAGACCTGCAACGTACCGTCGGCAGTGAACGCTACCGTAGAGCCGTCGGACGGATTTGTGCGCGTCGCCGGGAACGGTGTGAACGATGGCGATGGTGGAGGCAAACAGGCGCCACCCGAACATCCGTACGCACATCCCTGTACGAGATAGTTACGGCACGTCGCACTTATGTAGTAGAGGCTGCTGCCGGAGCATGTGTAGCTCGGAGTGCACCTACCGCCGCCCGTCCCCGTGCCGGGGCCGTATGAGCCCTGCGCATAGCCACCGGTAACCGTTCCGCACTCACCCGCGTAGTGCGGGGATGAGGGGCACGATGCGGGCACAATCGCGAGCCCGTGAGCAGAGGCATCGGTGAATTGCACTTCAGCAGAGGCAAACGGCTTCTTCTCAATGGTTGAGGAGAATGCGAGCGCGGCGAGAAAAGCACACGCGATGACGAGCAGCGCCAGTTCCTTTTTTGTAACGAACGTTGCAAGCTTCGGATGGATACTCATTGCGCTATTGTACCGTGCTCGAAGCGACCGCAAGCTGCATCGTGTGCATATTGTCGGCAACCGCTTTCTTGAATGATGCAACGCCCTGCGCTGCTATTTTCGGGTCGTTCCCCGGATACGAAGTCAGCCATTGCTTCTCTGTAACTTTTGCGACCGCCACTGAAGCCTTTTTTGCTGCATCAAAGGCCGCGATATTCGCATTCATTTCGTACAGTGCCGTCGCCTGCGAATTGAGGAGCCACGGATTATCCGGAAAAAGGATGAGTCCTTCCGTGGTCACTACCGCAGCGTCCTCCGCGCGCCCGTCTTTCAGAAGCACCCACGCATAGTCGTTGATTGCGGCCCAGTTGTGAGAATCGAAGGTCAAGTAGTGTTCATAATCTTTCGCTGATGCGGCATAGTCACCCATGTACCCCTCTATAAGACCTCGTATGTAGTATGAATTCGGCATCTCGTCACCGTGCATGGATATCTGGAAATTTATCTTTGCGAGAGCGGAATTAAAATTACCCTTTAGAAAGTCGATGCGTGCGAGCTCATGGTATGCATTGGGTAACGTGGGATCCAACGATGCCGCTAGAGAAAAGAGGTGCAACGCCCTTTCAATGTCGTACATGCGGGGCCGTCGCGCGTCAAAATGGCGCTCTCCGAGTTCATATGCGAGCTGTGGTGATGGGTGCGATGCAAGCTGGGCACCCTCTTCAACACGAACGAGCAGCGGCCATTCGTACCACGCTAGTACCGCAGATGCGATAAGAATGACGGTCCAAACTTTTTTCAAACGTAGCATCCGATTCATTGATGTTCATCAGTGGTAACACATGCTATGACGTCGTGTCAGACGCGAAATCACTCTCTCTCCATCCAAGCGATATGAGATACGCCTTAAAGGCCGGGTCTAATCGGCCCAAAAGAGCCGTATCCTTTTTGTTGGATGCCTGGGTTTTATCTGTCCGAATCGTTTTATAAAAAATCTCGACGTCCGGAGCGATATCTTGCGAATTTTGCGTTGAAAAGATGGACAGAATGTTTTTCAGGTCGCCGAGACGAGTCGGGTAATTTTGTGCCAAAAACAGCGCGTATGTATATGCTTGGAAACTGCCGGGCTGAACACCCAGTACAGCGTTCCCTGCGAGAGCCCTGTTATACAGGTCCTCAGCCTGCGACAAGGTATAGCCGGGCACTCCGACCTTTGCCATATACGCAACAACTTGTGCCTCGCGTGAAAAGACCGCAGGTAGGACGCTCGCCTCTCTCGGCGTCTGCTGCATGCGCGACACATCGGACTGAGCAGCTTGTAGCGCTTGCGTAATATGAAGTACGTTCTCTTCCCCTTCCGGGGTCGTTGTCGCCGCATTGAGAGCAGCGATTTTTTTCGCATACCCGTACGCAATGTAACTTTCGGAGAGGGCCAACGGGTAGATGCTCACGGCGTACTCGAACAGTTTTGCATACGCCGCCGTATAGTCGTCATCATGTAAAAAAGAGGCATATGGCTGATCTTTGAACGTCTCGGCGCGGATTTCGTGTACCGCATCGTAAAAGTTATTGCTCATTATCGCAATTTCCTGGACGGCGTATGCGCGCACCTCCGCATAGTACCCGGGATTTGCTGCAATTTGTTTATACATCTGTATTGCGTCTGTGTAATTATCAAGCAGCTCAGTCATTAACGCTATATCAAATTTTATTTGTGCCTCTTGAGAAACGTCTTGTGATGTAAGGAGCGCTTTCTGATAATACTCCAGGGCTTTCTGATACTCTTTTTGATTTCTATATGTTTCCGCAATACTGAAGTCCCTATTCTGCTGTACGAGAACGCTTGCAACCGTGTGGGGAGTAGAATACGTCTCTACTTTGTGACGCGGAATACTGTTGTAATAGAAAATACTTCCGGCCGCGAGACTCGCCACAACGAACAGTGCGAGAAATATGAACGTATATTTATATATCGGGTTCATTTTTAGTGAGCGCTAAATGCCCTGGCACTCTCCCTGCCCTTCCCCTTGGCATTCCCCTTGTCCTTCTCCCTGACCCTGTCCCTGTCCTTCTCCTTGCCCCTGTCCTTCTCCCTGACCTTCGCCTTCTCCTTCCCCCTCTCCCTCACCTTCTCCTTCCCCCTCTCCTTGCCCCTCGGACGGTGCATCCGCATGTGCAGTATTCACGAATTCGGGCGCGTGGTGAAGTCCTGAGGATGACGAAAACTTAGAAATCCAAAGTGAGGGAAAGAATGGCAGCACGAGAGATCCGCCGGCCAGTGCAAGCGCAAGGAAGAGCATTCGAGAGTAGTCCCTGCGCTTCATAATCGAAATACTAGCACAAGGGAGATATATCGTTCCGCATAGATTACCGCACGCATGTGCATAAAAATAAAGGGTATTCGACCTGTGTTGCGTCTTCGCTCGGAGAAAATGAAAGCAAGCTTTCATTTTCGTTCCTCGCTAGCCGCAATAAAAGAAAAATCCCGGTTTCCGCGCACAGAATGTGCACGAAAACCGGGGTTCAAAGCGCCGAATCAATTCTTGGCGACGGCCCGACATGGCCAGGTGAAGCCTGCATTTCCCATCTTGGAACGCTGCATTCCATAGAGGTAGCGGCCGCCGGTGCCTTCCTTCACGAAGAAGTAGAAGCGGGGGGCAAGAGCACTCGGGCTCGTCACCACAACCGATCCGTCTCCGGAATTGATTTTCGGCGACAGCGCGCCGACGAGCGGCAATTGCTTCCACTCAGGCTCCTTGTTTTCATCCGGAAGGGACTTCGCGAGCACTCCGCGATACTCAAGGACGATGGTTCCGTTCTTGAGCATGGGCTTGAAGCCTGCGAATACGCGCTCCTTCCCATTGACCTCGCCCAAGGAGCCCGAGCACACCTGTCCCAATATGGGACGGAGTGCACTATCCGCGTCCGTGGACGCCCGCGCGGCAGAGGCGTAAATTGCGAACGCCGCGAACGCGAAAGCTATGAACAGGCTGTGCAGAGTCGTTTTCATCGTCGAAACTCCCTTCTGTAGCAGTGCCGATTGCGCCAAAGCGCACCTATATATATTATATCGTATATACGATTAATGTCAATAACCCCGTGATGACGCGGGATACGGTTGACGGAAAAACATGGGACGAACAAGTATGTGCCGCCTGAATCTGCACAGCGGTCACGGAAACGGATGCGGATACCGGTTTTTCGGCTCGATGCCGTGCAGGACGGGGGTCGACATGGTCTCGTGCAGTGCGAGCCTGTACATGTGCGGGGCTATGGTCATGACGGAGTGAAAGCCGGCCTGTTCGAGATACGGCTGTTTTGCGTAACGAACGAACGCCTGTCCTTTCGAAAAATGACGGAGCGCTTCCACCGATGTAACTCCTCGCACCGGCAACTCCTCGAATGAGCGCTCTTTCCCCGTAAGGAAGAAACTCCCGCCCGCCGCCGTCTTCTCTTCGGACCACCACAGTACGCGCGCCCTATCTGTAATCCCTCTGTCGCAGAAACCTGACGGCATCTCTTTTTCGTCGAAAACTGATGACTCGGATTCTTGCACAGTATTCATCGTCCACACGTACGTGGAGAGCGCCTCGCAGAGGCCTCTCTCAATCGCCTTCTCATAGCTCGTAGAAGTGGACATGCCCACGACCCAGCCGAGACCCGCTCGTGTGAGTACCACCGCGACTGAAGGAGTGCTCGAAGGAAGCGTGCAATCGAGCAGGTGAATATCGAGTCCGTATGTGCGCACCGCTCCGATGAGCTTCTTTATATACGGATGCGTACCGCGCGCACGAAGCACACTCTCCACGTCTATCTTCGGCGGTGCTTTGAATGCGTACCAATAGCTGAAGAACGAGTGCCGCTGTACCAGCTCCGAGCTGGCGCTCGTGAGTGCCTCCTCGGGCGTATACCCCGCACCCAAACCATGCGTGCTTATTTGTCCCAGCAGGGGCTCATCCTCGCGTCTGCGGTACCCCCAATGCGCGAGCTGCGCCGGGATAAGCGCCGCCTCGTTCGTATATATATTGTGCGCCTCTACCCAACCGAATACGGATTCGTCGCTCCAGTACATCTCGGGAGCTACTTCTTTCTGAGCCTGCGTCGCCTGGGGAAGATCAGTGAGCTTTAGCGATGCGGTGTTTTTATTTTCGAGTTCTCTGCAGCTGGCGTATGTGACGCTCTCACGTGCGGGGACGAACCGCATGGAGATACGCTCATATAATTCGCCGAAAGCCCGGGCGACTGCTTCATCGAGCCTGAGCGACGTGCCGCGCGAGAACAGTCCGCCATCTATGGAGCGTAGTACGACATCATAGTAGTAAAGTCCGCCTTCCAAACGGAGTGCGCGTACGAGGCCGATATCTTTGTGCAAAATATTCTGCTCCTGAGCTTGCGCGATGAGTTTTGTATGCGTTTCCGAGAGAGTGATGTTTCTGTGCGCAGACACACCACTGCGCTTTGTGACGTCCAAAATCGACCTTGCATATTGCTTGAAAAAACCGTCACCGGTATCAAAGCGTGTGTAGAGACTCAGTGATTCGCGAATAGACCGTATCATAGCGATTGATACCGATAGCATAATCCGACTAATATGTGAGAATGTGCATCATCTATCTGCAACGCGGAGGGCTCCGAGAGAATGTGGTCGGAAAAGTCACCGAGTATATGTCGTGCATATTCGCTTTTTGCTTTTCGTGATTCCAGACTCGCGTAGAGAGCTTCCGCCAATCGAAGATCACCGTACGATACAAGAACTTCGAAGAATTTTGCGGCTATAGAAGACGTCGCGGGAGTGCCCGTTTTGGGATCAGCGAACCATACTCCGTCGGTTTTGCACGCGAGGATGTATTCGTACTCGCTCTGTGCGAGAGACGGTTCACTTTCTTTGCCCCATAGAAGGACATCGGCGAAATCGAAATAGCGATGCCTGCGAGGTACGAGTGAAGTCTCGTAGCGTTGCGTCTCAGCAACGTAGGCGACGTGCGGTAACGCGCCGGGCAACAAACGGGACAAGCGCAAATAGAGGTTCGCAGCTATAGGGTAAGAAAAAAGTTTCGGCGAAAGGACTTGTAATAAATTCGCCACGGCTTCCGCCGTATCTTTTCCCGCATACACGCACCCAAGGGCAAGGTAGAGCCGTGCAAACAGGACATTCACAGACGGCTCCTTCTCCAAGGCACGCTCTACATATTCGAGAGATGCTGTTATCTCGTTCTCTATTCGGAGGGACGGCACAAGCGAGTTGGCAAAAGAGAGCGCCATGACTGCCATTGATTGTCTCGGGATGTCCCTCCTGCGAATGGGTTCTCTACGTCCGAATCGGATTGACGAGGGAATCATGCCGTCATGGTCGCGCATGGAAAGTACCTTTTCAGTGTGTTTCTTGATTTCAGCGGTCACATATTCCTTCTCTTTCAGTGCGACCGTCGTCATGATGATTGGCATCATAACAGCGTTTCAAATACGGCAACAGGTCTATGCTCCGCGATGTAAGCAGGAGCATCAATCATCACTCTCTGCATCACACTCGACTGATGTGCTGCTCACAAAAGATTCGTCTCCGCTCAGGATTGCATCGCGAGAGATTTCGTACCCCCCCCCCGCAAGGCTGAGGTCACTATACGTTTAAAAAATCCACCCTCTTCCCTCCAGATACGCTTTCAACGCAGGCATTTGCTGAGCAATTTCGCGCAGCGTCGAGAAAGGTCGGATTTTCGAATCTTTGTTGTCAGGTAAATATTTTCTGTAGACGTTCGTGTTGCTGCCGGCAGTTATGAGCGGCTGCAACATTGTCATGATTTTTTGAGGATTGCTGTCCTTGTAGTCGCTCCAGTATTGTGCCGCGTAAAATATGCGGGCCATCTGCGTCGAATTCAAAACCCCGGATGTTGCGGTGCCGGATGATATTGACGTCTCGCCTATTTGAATGATTTCTTCAAAAAGAGCTTCGCCCTTTGCCGAGTACGAGGCATCATCGAGCGCCTCGCCGACAAACGCGAGCGCACTCGCATGCGCGATGAGTATCTGCATCTGCATGCCGGTGGAGTACGCGGAACCAACCGCCTTAAGGGGAGGGAGGGAATCATACGCGCCGATAAGTTCGCGTATTTTTTCGGCGTATCCCGACGCCTGGCTTTTACGCTTATCCGCAGAAAGTTGGGCTGCAGCCCGGGTGTACGCCGAGATTTCGGCTACCTCCATTCGCGAAATTGCGTAGTGATTCGGGACGAGCGCATTCGAGAGGGCATTCAGTTTCGTTACCGCATCCGCAACCGCAAGAGCGTCATCTGAATCTGTCGCAGGCGCCTTGTAGTAGGAAGAAAAGGGCTCTTTCGAGAAAACAACCTTCAGCATATCGTCTGAACTGAAGCGGGAGTTCATGTACCCGTAACTTATGCCGTTGAGAGCCCGCGCACGTTGAATCTGGGTATTCCGTGTATCCGCAGCGATATCACGGAATGTCCCCAGAGGAGCGAGCCTGGACAGAGCACTTGAAGTTGCAGATAAGCCGGAAAACTGTTTGTAGGCATCGCTAAGACGGGCACTCACGGACAATTGTCCATTTTGCGCACCGGTTGCCGCCGGGGCTGCAGCAGGCATAAAAGTCTTGAACAGAAACCACCCTCCCCCGAACACGACGACCGCAGCCGCGATTGCTACCGCACTTCCGTACAATGCTTTGTCGGTGGGATTCATATATCTGATGCAATAAAACTTATGAGAGCGCTTCTCAAGTATGGTCCGTGACACATCGCGCTCCCGTCTTACAACACATTAAGCGTAACACAGCGAACATGCGTCGAGACATGAGCTCCATCGCATGTGGATAAACGGAGGGGGCGAGCAGTTCGTGAAATTATGCCCTCAATTGTGACCAACTACTTCTTACTGATGCTCATCTGCTGCTCCGCCGATTTGAGAAATGTTTTTTCCCACGATGGGAAGACCTTCCGCCGCCCAGTTCACCATTCCTCCTTGAATGTGAACGAGATTTCTGAATCCCCAATTTTGCATGTAACCGTATGCGATTGCCGCAAGTCGGCCCGTCGTGCAGATGAGTGCAATCTGTTTACCGCTGCGCGGCAACGTGTAATGCTCGTCAAAGAAGTTTTCAATCGGCACATTGATAGCACCTTCCGCGTGCGCGGATTGATAGATGTTTTCGGAACGAACGTCTATAAGTATGTACTTATCGGGATTCGCCTTGAAATCCTCGTAAAAGACCTTGGGGTCCATCTCGTGCATGGTCGGTGAAATGAATGTCACGTGGCGCAACGGCGTGAAATAAATCGCTACCGCCGTGGCAATCACCGTCGCGAAAACTGTTGCTGCAAAAAAGATTCGTGAGTTCATATTTTTAAGAATTGTATCACGCGCACCTATGACGCGACCTCCTACTCTCCTGCACTCGCACTCACCTGTAATTGGTAATTTATCGCAGAGACAATTTGACCGTAGTAGTCGCCCGCGATGATAGTTGCCCGCCGTGACGACTTCACCACAACACTGGGTGTAATGGAAAGCCCCGCGACCGCGGCCTCGAGAGCGTCTTTTTTCACGCGAGCTGTTCCTCCGCCGTCTTTTATGCAGGATGTGAATCCAGCGGCATCCGGCAGGACCTTCCCTGCGATTGTCGCAAGGCCCTGGTCTGAAAGTCCTGATTCATAATCCGGATTTGCGTACACCACGTTCGCGAATCGCCAAAACGCATCATTACCCCCTGCTTTGTACACACACTCCGATGCTTCCGCTTCCGCCAGCGCACGCGGGTGCGATTTGAGCGGCAGGTGCCTGAAAGCGATAACTATTTTAGCTCCGTACTTTGCCTGCAAACGCGGAACCAAGCTTTCAAAAAAAGATTTACAATACGGGCACGAGAGGTCGGAGTAGACGACGACGTGAATCGGGGCGGTCGGACTCCCGATAATGTGGTCGTCGACCGTAATTGCCCGGACAATGAGCGACCACTTCTGGGCAGTCGATTCATATTGGGCACGGGAGATGCGCTCGTTGTACACGTAGAGAACGAGCGTTGCAATGACGAGGACGGCTATCGCGGCCGTGCCCAACCGTGCGCTGCTACTGAATCTTCGGGCTTGGGAAATCTGTTTCATGCCAGCCAAGAGAGATGAGATATGCCCTGAAATCGGGGTCCATACGACCAAGTGTCACGACGTTTTTCCTCTCCCCCGTAATCGCAGGGTCGGTGCGGACATCCTGAAAGAAACTCGATACCGTTTTATAGATATTCGCCGCATTTGACTGCCTGTATACCGTCAACAAGGACCGCACATTCTTAGAACGTTGGATACCATAGTACCGACTCAGGAAAGATGCGTAGTGGTATGGCGCAAAGTTGCCCGACATCATGCCGGTAATCGTCGCAAATTGAAGCGCGTCTTTGAAGATCGCTTCTACACGCTGCGGGCTGGTAGCTCCAAGGACGGCAAGGTTGGTCAATGCCAAGCCCTCGTGCACCAGTATGTCCGGAATTCTTGCCGCGGCTACAGGGTCGTTCTTTACCCGCTGCACGTCCTTTTCCGCCGCAGCAGCACTCGCATTGATGCGGGCAAGCATAGCGATACCGTCAGGCGTTGTCGTTGCCTTACTATTGAGCAAATCTACCGAGTAGAGGAGAGCGATGTACGCCTCGGAGGGACCGAGCGGGTATATCCCCGCCGCGTACTCGAAGAGATTGCGGTACGAACGATTGAGGTCATCCGTTTTGAAGGAAGCGTACGGTTCACCTTTAAATGTCTCCCCCGGAATATCTACGCCGTTCACGCGCGCATCATAAAAACCGTACCGAATGAGGCCCAATTCTTGAATCGCTGTGGCCCGGAACAAAGCCGAGTAGGACTTATTTGCTGCAATTTCTTTAAACAACTGTATCGCCTTAACGTAGTCGCCATCAAGTTCGGTCATCGCCGCGATGTTGAATTTTATCTGAGCTTCTTGCGCAGGCGTAGTTGCAGCAGGGAGAGCTTTTTCGTAATACGAACGGGCAGTCACGTAGTCCGACTTTTTTTGATAGTCCCTCGCCGTTTGAAAATCCTGACTTGTCCTCATCAAAATCGCCGACGGCGACTCGGCAGAAAGAGTACTGCTCGGTTTCGCCTGCTGTACATTCAAAAACCACGCCGCACCGGCAAAAACGAGCGCGGCGAGAACCACGAATGTGAAGACCAGTCCCCATGCGTTTCGGATTGTCATATGTATTTTTTACGTGACATTACTTTGTACCGCAGCCTCCTGCACCACTGCCGGCACTTCCCGCATCACAACTTCCCGAATCGCTGCCGGAGTCACTTCCCGAATCGCTTCCTGAGTCACTGCCGGAATCACTTCCCGAATCGCTTCCCGAGTCACTGCCGGAATCGCTGCCTGAGTCACTTCCCGAGCTTCCCGAATCACTGCCTGAGTCGCTTCCGAAAGAACCGGTAGCGTCCGCGTGAGCAATTCCGCTTCCGAGAACTTCCGCGACACCTTTCGGGACACGGGATGAGTGAAATACGAAGAGCAGAATGAATCCCGCGACGAGAAGCGCCAGTGTTGTAATTGATTGAACAACCGTACGAGACCGTTTGTAGGTAGTCTGAATGAGCGCCATCGTCCTCACATTATCGCCCTTTGGCATTCAACCGAGAACGCGTCGTGTGGATAAGTCCTGAAAAAACGCCGCGATTCCGCTCCACCAAGCCAACTGCTATCATGGGCGGAATGCTGATTGACTTTACTCCCTATGAACGACTGCCATCCTTTCACGGTGAATTCAGTTCGCGCGCCCTCGGCACTCTTGTAGATTTTCTCAGGCAAAAAATGGGGGTCATCATCGGATTCGATAACCGCGTATTCCCCCAAGGGGATGCCGCATTGGCCGGGGCGGGCCAATTCGCTGACAAGCTCCGAAAGAACGGTATTCTCCGCTCCTTTGTCCGCGCACGGCTGATGCCCGACGAGCCGCCTATGCACCTGTGGTCGGCGATAACCAACATGACAGAAGAAGGCCATCAGGTCGGAGGCTCATCCGCCGAAAGTGACGAGAAGGCGCTCATGGCCACGTTCGCCGAAGGACTTGAACGATACATCTGGTACCTCGAATCGGACTATTTCGTCCGTCCGATTTTTGACACAGAAAAAAATGTCTCCAAAAAGGGCAGGTACATCGGTGCCTCGAAATGGGCATCATTCTCAAAGGAGCAACGTGCCCAAAACCCTGAGAGGGAGCTCCGTGATGATGCCGCCTATCTGTGGATTCAAGGGACTTCTCTCGTCAGCGGGAAGCCAGTGTACATCCCCGCACAACTCGTCAGCGGAAAACGTGACATCCGCATGATGCACGGTTCTCGCGAGCCGCTCATCCGGCCGCACACGACAATCGGTCTTGCAACATGGCCGACGAAAGCCGGGGCGCAGCTCGCCGGAGCATTAGAAGCAGTCGAGCGGGAAGCGTACATGATTTTATGGCTCAACCAGTTGAGCCTTCCCCGCATCAACCTCGAAACGCTTGAGCAGGAAAACACCCCGCTCGCCAAACTCCTCAAACGCTGTGCGAAATACGGTATTACGGTCCACGCCATACAGATGCTCACCGATGCACCTACCCATGCGATATGCGTCGTTCTTGAAGATGAGACGGACACCGCTCCCCGATTCACCGTCGGCCTCAAAGCACACCGCTCAATCCGCTACGCCATCGAAAAAGCGATTACGGAGGCGCTGCGTTCCCGACGAGGATACCGGGTGTTTGCCGCATCGGGAAAAAAGTGGGATGACTCCACTCCCGCAAGCGACGTGGGTCATCGGGAGCGTCTTTATTATTGGGGAGTCCACGCGGAAGAAATGCGGTTCATGGTCACCGGAAAAAAAATTGACGCACCATCAACGCCTTGGGATGAGGACAGCGAAGAAGAACACCTGAGGCGAATAGCGACATGGTGCAGAGACTCTCAGCTTGAATGCGTTTCTGTGTCGCTCGGCCACTCGAAAAAAAATCCGACTGATTTGCACATTGAAATGGTTCTCATGCCGGAGCTGCAGCCGACGTACCTTTTTGAGCAGCACCGTTCATTCGGAGGAGCCCGCTGGAAGACCGTTCCCGAAAAATTCGGAATCGCGTCGCGCTCGAAACCTTTTGATACTCATCCTCATCCTTTTTCGTAATATGTCATTTCTCACAAACCTCCATACGGATTTACGACGCGTCCGCCTTACGAAACGCGGGTCAACCGACGCTCCCGAAAATGTTCCACGTGGAAAACACAAAGAGTACCTGCGCATGCGGCGCATTCCCCTCCCCGAGCCCGCACACCTCGACATCACATTGCCCGCTGCGCTTGAGAAACGCTCCTCATCGCTGGAAGCAAGCGGGGTCGAGCACATTTCGCTGGAGGAAATCGGTACACTGCTCGGACACGGGCTCAGGCGCCGCGATAGTTCGGTCAACAGAAATTATCCGTCCGGGGGCGCTCTCTACCCTATCGAGACATATCTCATAGCTCCATCAATAAAAGGATTAGCCGGAGGGATTTTTCACTATCATCCGACAGAGAACGCTCTTGAGCGACTCTGGGACGTGCCGACGGATTTCTCGATGAAGAAACTCGTCGGTAAGCCCGATTTTATTGTGCCGACCCTGCTCATGGTCTTCACGAGCGCATGGACACGCTCTTCCGCAAAGTACGGAGACTTCACATATACGCTCGCGCTTCTGGAAGCAGGCCATATGTCAGAAAACATTCTGTTGCTGGCAGGTGCAATCGGGCTCGAAGTGCGGCCCATGGCGGCATTCAACGATAACCGCATCATTGAACTTCTCGATATCGATGAACGCGACGAGCAGCCGGTGCATACCATCACCTTTTCGAAATCATCGGCCTCGCACCCGTCCGCCGGCGCCGGCGAACACGGCATCGAGGAGTAGCCGCGTACACTTTGCGCTTTCTGCTATGACCACCATCGACAACTTCAAAAAGGCGATACGTGAAACGGCTCTCGTTCGTAAAGAGAGCGGCGCCGTTATCATTACCTCCGAGAGTTCCGGAGAGCGTGCGGACTGGATATTCGATTTCCGCGCACTCATGCTGCAACCCAAGTGGCTCGATGCGTACGCGGAAATATTCTGGGAACGTCATGCCGGCACGTATCCTTTCCAAGTGGGGGCGATGGAGACCGCCGGCATAGGCTTAGTCGCCGCAATCGTGATGAAAGGCGTCCAGCGCGGAACTCCCGTCAACGGATTTTTCATCCGGAAGTCGCGCAAGCGCCAAGGTCTCATGAAACAAATCGAAGGTACGCTCACTGATGACACGATAATTCTCGTTGACGATTTGATGAATTCGGGTTCCACCTTCGAAAAACAAATACGGGTGCTCAAAGACGCGGGCAAAACTGTTTCCGGGATATCGGCGATACTCCGTTTCAGGGACACGCAGGCGTATGACTCTTTCCGTAATCAGAATATCCGGATGGATGCGTTGTTCTCGCTCGAAGACTTCGGTATTCCGCTCATTCAGAAAAAAGATGACACCCCCGTCGATTCGTTTGAAACAGTGTGGCGCTTCCGGGCCCCCGACCCGAGTTTCCATTTGGTGGTTCAAAAATCCTCCCCGGTCATAGACGAAGCAAAAGTCTACTTCGGTACGGATACGGGTTCGTTCTACGCGCTTGAACAAAGCAACGGAGAAATCTCTTGGGCTTTCCACACAGGGAAGCACCCCGAGGGTAAGGGTATCCTCTCAACACCGGTCTTGTATAAAGATACCGTCTTCTTCGGAGCCTACGACGGAGCCGTGTACGCGCTGGATACTGCGACGGGTGCGGTCCGTTGGAAGAACGAGGACGCTGACTGGATAGGTTCATCCCCTGCTCTCGCGACAGATGTACATCTGCTTTTCGTGGGTCTTGAATTCGGCCTATTCAAAAAACGCGGTGGCATCGCTGCGCTCGACATGAAAACCGGTCAGCGGCGATGGAGCGACAGAACCCCGAGCCTTACGCACGGGTCGCCGCTTTATGTACGCGAAGAAAACATGGTGACCGTCGGGAGTAACGACGGCATATTGTACGCGTATGATGCGAAAACCGGCGAACGGCGTTGGGTATGCCCGACGGAGGGACATATCAAAATGGCACCGGCATATGACGCGAAACGAAAACTCATTCTTTGTGCCTCGATGGACGGAAAAATCTACGCACTGTCGGCAGAGTCGGGCCTGCCGACGGTCGCGTATCCGACCGGTGGAGGTCTTTACACCTCACCCCTTGTTGTCGGCGATACCGTATACGTCGCTTCTCTCGACAAATCTTTGTACGCACTGGACCTCGACACATGGAAACCGCGATGGGTATACGGAACGAACGGGCGCATCTTCGCGTCCCCCGTCATGCACGGTACACATATTTTTATCGGCTCGAACGACGGCCGCCTCCACGAAGTAGATGCTGCGACCGGTAAACGTATCGGAATCTTTCAGGCAACGGAGCGGATTGTGGGGCGCCCCGCATTCAACGAGAAAAACGGTCTCTTGTTTGTGCCGACGGTTGCGAATGAAATGTATTGTTTGAAGAAAAAATAAAACGGACGCCATTTCTGGCGCCCGTGACTTTATCGTCGACCGCTGTATTCGCATCAGCGGCGGAATGTGACCGGCTGCCCGGAACCATTCCGTGTGAACGTGCCGCAGATGCCGGCCGAGCATTCGCGCAGGCTGTAGCTGTTGCCGTTCGCGAAGGCGAAGTCGAACTGCTTGGCGGAGCCGACCGCGCGGAACGGCGCACCGGCGGAGAAACCCTGCGGCGAAGTCGCCAGCACATTTCCGCGGACGAACCCGCCGGTATCCGAGATGATGGTCAGCCGCGTCGTGTAGCCGTTGATGTGCGTCGTCCAAATTCCCTTGACGGAACCGGCCGACGCTGAAGAAACGGTCGCAATCATCAACGCGATGGCTGCCATCGCGAGGGTTCGGACTTTCATCGCAAGCTCCCTTTTCTTTGCTCAGGCTATCGCGGAAATCGCGATATGGACCTCCTTTCATTGTACTATTATCGCGTGAAATGTCAATACCACCGACAACTCTATAAAATACGCTTGTCTGGAGCGCTCGTTCACGGGATATACTGCATACACAATGCGGCGCGTATTCAAAAGACCACTCTACGTACTTCTCGCACTTCTGACCGGTTTTGCCGTGTTTCTCTCCGCCACATCGTTTACCGCACTGCCTCTTGCACTTGATATCCTCTCCGACAGCTCTCTTTCACTCAGCAGTTCCTTACGCCTCGCGTCGGCACTGCTCCTTACTTCAGTAAATGACTTCACAGGATTTAAAGCGGCCTACGTACTTTCAGTCGCAACGCTTGTGGGGATTAACGTCGCACTTCTGACTTTTTATTTCCGTATGTATCGCGCTACCCCTTCTTCCGGAAGCGTTTTGAGCACCGGCATCGGTTCGCTTGCGGCATTTCTGGGATTCGGCTGTGCCGCATGCGGGTCACTTTTTATCACTTCTTTTTTTGCGACGCTCGGCGGAACCGGTTTTCTTGCCCTGCTTCCCTACCAAGGCGCAGAAATCGGCATCGCAGGCATATTCCTTCTGCTCATCTCTACGTTTCTCCTGGCGAGAGGCATCAACAGACCTCCCGTATGCCCCATCTGACGGCACCGCCGGCGAGTGCGCCGCTCACCTTCCCGGCGAACATGCTCCGGATAAGGGGTGATGTATTACAATGAAAAAGTCGTGCGTGATTCCCCGCTCGCCGTCCGTATGTCTTCTTTCCTATACCGCCTCGAAAGATGGGTCCGTACTCGCGTCCGATTCGCGTATTATCACGCCGTTCACCGACTTCCCGCGACAGCGATACGCACATGGCAGGACTCGCGCCTGCAGGACCTCGTGCGGCATGCCGTCAGAAATGTGCCGATATGGGCAACGATATTTGAAGGGGCCGGTTTGCGCGCCCGCTCATTCAGGGGCCTGATTGATCTTCCGAAAATCCCTGCGACCGGCAAGGAAACCTTCATCGGACGCATCGCGGAAGAATATATCGACTCGAGCCGGAACATTTTTACACGGTGGAAGACGACTTCCGGTACGAGCGGAAAGCCGTTCACATTTCTGCCCGGAAGAAATGCATCGAGCGGACACTTTACGGACTTTGCGTGCTACCGCTTTCTGGTCTGGAACGGCTTACCGCTACGTAAAATAGCCACAACAAAAGTTGCGCGGATAAAGATACGCGCAATTTCAAGTACATATCGTGCATTCATCCCGGTCTCTGATTTTCAATCCGACCCGGAGAAAGTGTACCGGCAACTCGTCGAGTACGGCCCTACAATTTTGGACACGTACACTTCAATTCTCCTGGACCTTGCGAAAATGGCCGGCAGCGGCACTCTCCCTCTCTTGCGCGTACAGTACGCCGTATCGTTCGGAGAAATGCTCTCACCTGCCTCGCGACATTTCATTGAGCAGAACCTCGGATGCCGCGTCTACGACCGCTACGGCACGGAGGAAATGGGCGTCATAGGGCTCGAGTGTTCTCAGCACAACGGTTTTCATATACACAGCGAGTCCGTCGTGATTGAAGTAACGGACGATTCATTCGTACCGCTGCCGCCCGGAAGCTACGGACGCATTCTTGCCACCGACCTCCTCAACTACAATATGCCGCTTATCCGCTACGACACCGGTGACCACGGCATCCTCGACACCACGCCCTGTGCGTGCGGACTTGAAACACCCAGAATCTGGATTGAAGGGCGTTACTCCGCATCCCTCTCGTTTGCTTCGGGCAGACGAATTCACCACCTGGAGTTTGACGGTGCTTTGGACGGATTTATGAACGCTATTCTGCAGTATCAGGTGGCAAAAAAGAGCGAGGAAGAAGTGGAAATCAGAATAGTTCCCGACGCGACTTTCGAATCCGGTATGCGCGACAAAATTAAGGAAAGCATCCGCGAACTCGTCGGGGAAACAGTAGCGGTGCGCATACTGCCCGTTACGAGCATTTCGAGGATGCCGCGCGGAAAATCACAAATTGTCGTGGATGAAACGGCAACGGAGCCCACTGCCCCGCTCAGCTCTTAAGCACCTCTTTGTCACCGATGCTTTCTTGTGAGACTTGCTTCTGTATAAGTGTGCGCAATTCGGCCAGCTCTTCACGACGGTATCCTGCGCGTTTGAAAACAGCCGGCGCCGGCCTGAACAGCTGAAAATATTTCTTGGTAAGCGCCCGGCCACGAAGCGCATCCGCTACGCTTCGTATCATTTTTCTCTTCTCGAGCAATTGAAGGCGCTTCAGCACATACTGCTCCTCAGATTGAATCCATACCAGAGCGACGTCATTTGAAAGTTTTCTCGCCTCCGCGAACAAATACTTCCGCGGCGCGTCTCTGTGAAAAGCGTGGTCAATAACCACACCCTGGTGCATTTTTACGAGCAGAGGAAGCCTTGCAGCGACCTTTTCGTACAACTGCATGAGCGCCTTATCTCCCCTCGCTGCTACCGGGCGCTCCTTTGTCCGGCCCTTCTTGTCGCGCACGAAACGGTGAAGTCTTTCATTGTCGATATCGTAATAGTGGAAGCCGTAACGCGCAGCATACCGGCGTGCGATGGATTTTCTTCCGCTTCCCAGAAAGCCTCCGAAAAATACAATCATACGAGCAGTGTACTCCAATGATATAGAATACGACTATGCTTTTCGGAGAGGGTTTTGCCCGACGCATCCTGATGAAGCGTATTTGGCGCAGCGATGAATTGTTGACCGCCGCTCTGTTCCGCAACAAACTTCTATGGAAGATTCCGTTCAAAATGGACGTGTACGCGCTCGCGCAGAGCCAGTACTGGCCGCGTGAAATGATGGCGGAACTGCAGGACGTTCGATTACGCGAAATCGTGAAGTCCGCTCTGCATCTGCCGCCCTGGAAGGATACCCTCACGGATGCTTCGGATGTTGGCATCGCATCATTCGCGAATCTGCCCGTTACTTCAAAAGACGACTTGCGTGAACTCCACACTACGCGGCACATCTCGGACCGTCGAGACAAGGGGTGGAACGACCACACGTCTGGCTCGACCGGAAAACCGTTTCATTTCATGCACGATTCGCATTACGAACTGCGTTCCTACGCGATATGCGACCGCATGTTTAAGGCTGCGGGCGGAGGTGCTCAATATCCCGTTATAACAATGCGCTCACGGCCGAGACGGGGCATGTTTCTGGGGTCGAACGGGATTCTCTTCTACCTGAGGAGCTACAACAATCTTCGTCACAGACTCCGGGCGCTCATCGCACTCGCCTCCCGATTTCCCGACGGCGTTATCGTGCAAAGTTTCAGCTCCTCGCTTGTGGAGCTGGCGAGACTGATGCAGGAGGAGGGCACAACACTCCCCATCCGGGCCATCATCGGTACGGGAGAGGGACTCTCAGACACGCAGCGGCATAACATCGAAGATGCTCTTAAAACAAAATTGTACATGGCGTACACGGCGCGCGAACTGGGATGGCTGGGCTTTGAATGCGAGGAACACCGTCTCCACATCAACGAGGAGTGGGCGTACTTGGAAGTAGTGGACTCTTCCGGTGCGACGGTGCCGGACGGAAACGAAGGCAGAATTCTTGTTACCACTTTTGACAACCTTGCTACGCCGTTTATCCGGTACGATACCGGCGACCGCGGCGTAATCGACAGTGACTCGTGTCCGTGCGGCAGAACCCTGCGCACTTTGCGACTTACGGGAAGAGTCGTTGAGCTTATTTCCCTCCCTGGCGGACGCACAGTCTCGCTTCTCGACCTCTCCGCAACATTCGACCGCTACTGGCAAGGCGTGCGTCAGTATCAGATAGTCCGAAAAGAAGAACTCTCATACCTCATCCGCTACATCCCCGGTGACCGTTTTGACGAGATCAAGGCTGCTCTCGAAGCCACCCTCATACGCATCCTGCATCCGCACGTCCGCATCGAATGGGAGCAGGTTGACTCGATTCCTGAGAGTGAAGGTGGAAAAGCCGTTTATTTCATTAATGAACAGGTACACTCAATCTCATGAGACCTCTGCTTACCGCTCTCGGCCGCGTTACCACCTCACCCCTCTTCAAAAGGTTCGAAAAATCGTACTCACGCCTCTTTTCGATAGATGAAATACGGGAACAGCCGGTTTTACAGTGGATGTTCGGTGCTTCATTACTCTTCTTTTTTCTCGTCTTCAGCTATCTGATAACGACGACTATCGCGACCGACACCACGGCGGGAAGCCCGGCATGTTGGCCGTATTTTCAGAATTGTTCCGATTTCTTCTTTTTGCGCGGGCTCGATGATACGTACTCAAGGAGCATCTTTTATATGGTTTTTTACGCGGTCATGCTCTTGGCCGCATGGTGCATGGCAAAAAAACGCTGGAGCGCGGCGCACGCCTTACTTGCGCTTCTTTTTGTCTGGGAAACTCTCGTCGTTTTTGTTTTCTCGTACTCAACGAATGCTCCCTACCACTACTATCACATCTTTCTTACAGCGATACTGCTTTTCATTCCGAACAAAGAATTCTTTCTGAAGCTGACATTTGTCTTCCTGTACTTCATGTCCGCGACGACCAAAATTGACTCCACATGGATTCTTGGCACCTACTTTTCCGCGCTCAAAGCCGGATTGCCGATATTTCCGGACGCACTCATTCCCGTTCTTACGAATATCGTCATACTTTCGCAGATTGTCGGTGCCTGGTTTCTTCTTTCCTCGCACAAAATACTGCAGCGTACGGCACTTCTGTTTTTCGCATTCTTTCACTTATACTCGGGCGTATTCGTCTACTACTTCTATCCGACCATCTCACTCACGAGCCTGTTGATTCTTTTCGGACCGCTATACCGCCCGTCACCTGTGCCGCTTTCGTTTCGCTCTCTGACAGGATGGACACTCATTCTCCTCATCGCAGCATTCCAACTGATAGGGTTTATTGTGCCGGAGCGGAGACTCACACTTGAGGGAGACCGCTTCGGTATGTTCATGTTTGAGGCGAACCACCAGTGCGCGATTACCGCATCAACCTACAGCAGTATAACTCCAGTCGCCATGTACTTTGAAAAAGCTCCGGGCATCCCGTGCAGGGAGCTGTACTGCAATGTGTTGCTACGCGTCCGCCCCAAGGGGGACGGCAGCGTCCGAACCGAAAGGTGGGAATCCGGTTCGTCGCTGTACCGTTGCGACCCGTACGAGTGGTGGGCGCGCTTCCAGAAAGTATGCAGGGACCCGAGGGTTCAACGAATCGCTGTTCAATTCGACCACTCCATCAACGGCGGCCCGTTCTACCGCATCGTGAACACGGAAAATATTTGCGACCTCGTGTACAAACCGTTCGTTCACAACACATGGATTCATGTACCTCCTCAAGCGCCCATAGTCGGTTATCCCGTTAAAGATGTGTACCACTATTAATATGAATTCCGGCACAACTACTCTACTAATTCTGAAAGCCCTCGCGGGAAACGACCCCGTAAGGCTTCTGCCGCTCCAAAAAATGATTCTGCCGCACGAGCACGCCATCGAGACAGTCTGGTGGATACTTTGGATACTGACCTTTCTGTATCTGACGATTCGCTATGTCATAGTGCCACTCTCCCGGAAATGGCACCGCTGACGATGATACTGATAGCAAAAATTTGACGTACTGACCGCGAGAGAATAGGCTCTGTTCGGGAACGCTCAGTTGTGCGCTCCCTGGGCGTGCGCGGAATCCAATCTCCGTAAAATTTTCGCGCTCCATCGCATGATAATAAGGAGTGACATCATGCGAACGACACTGATGGTGCTGCTTGCCGTCACGGCTCTCAACGTGACGGCGGCAACGGCCGCCGATTCCGGCGTCCGTGCAAGCCGCCCCACAAAGGTGGCCACCGCCCAAAAGGCGGTGCATCCGAAGTGCAACTGGTGTCCGGTCACGAAGCGTTGTTTGTGACCGCCTGAGGGCACCGTAGGCAGAGGATGTTGCTGTTCATAGCGGCACTATCCGGGCCGGCGGGCGGCAACGCCCGCCGGTTTTCGGCCCCCTTGCGCCTGGATTTCCCCGACGGTAGTATGGTCTTTAGGTGACGGCCTTGAGAAAGCCTGTCACAGGCGCTCATACGTGAGCGTCAATCCCAAGAAGGGGGCGGCGCTGAAGGTCACTCTCAGTGCCGCTCCCTCCCTTTTTTCATACGATACAAAAGAAAAGACCCCCGCTCGGGGGTCTTTTCTTTTGTGTGTTTCCTACATCATCTTCACGTCGATGGACACGCCGGAAGGAAGGTCGATGTTGGTGAGAGCCTCGATGACCTTGGGAGCCGGGTTGAGGATATCAATCATGCGCTTGTGGATGCGCATTTCAAACTGCTCACGGGAATCCTTGTCGATGAACGACGAGCGGTTGACCGTGTATTTTTTTATATCAATCGGGAGCGGGACAGGCCCGACGACGGTCGCGGAGTGACGGGCGGCAACATCTATAATCTGCTTCACTGCGCCGTCGAGGACACCGTGCTCGTAGGCACGCACACGGATGCGCAGGCGATGCGTCGCATCAGCCGACTTTTTCGCCCGGGGGGCGCGTTTCTTTGCTGTTTCCGCTGTCATAGAACGTGATGGGGAGTATGCACTAAGCCGTCAAAAAACGCAATCCCCGCCCTCCATAGGTTCCCGGTCGCCCTTGCTACGAAGCGGGTGCTACTTCCCGTCTGCGCTCTTAAGTATTTTTTCGATTGTGTTCCAATTGCGGGTTGTGATTTTCCTGCCGTACGACTGCCCGAGCAGCTTCATTATGTCGGGCGTCTTCACGGATGCATTAATCTCGAGCACGCTGTACACCGCATCCTGCGTCACCTTGAGTACTTCGTACTCGGGCGTGACGCTTCGCGCCTCGAGTGGTTTCAGCGGCTTCTCCGAGAGCAACGTCACGTATCGCCGCGTATTCTTTGTGACTTTCACATGTCGAAACGGTTCCAGCTTCAGCATCTTCTCCAATTCCCCTACCGTACGCACAATGACACCGACCTCAAATCCGAACTCCTTCTGTAGCGCGCTCTCAAGCCGCGTGGCCAGCGCCTCCGGAGCAGATTTTTTTGCCGAGAAGCGTACATTTCCGCTCGCGAGAGTAGTCCGCACATCCGTATACCCCAATGATTCAACAAGTGTCTTGAGCTGTGCCATTTTCACGATACGCCGCCCGACATTAATACCGAGCAGAAAGGCAACGTACTCCATCGTGCAATTCTAGCAAAAAATGTCGGTGACACGACAAAGAAAACGCCCCGGCATCATGCCGGGGCGAATGCGCACGAGGACGTGTCCCGAATTACGGCACACGACCGTTCAGAAAATGGGCGGGCGGAAATCGCTCTGCGGGTCGTGTTCGATTTCGGTCCGGGCCAGCAACGGCCCCGTTGCTTCACGCATGAGGTAGCCGAAGGTGCCGAATACAACGAGAACGAGCAGCCATTCCGGAAACAGCCAGTAGACGTAGGCCTTCCAGAACACGCTGAACCGCAATTCGCCGAGAACGACGAGCCAGGCGGTATTCACGACGATGAACGCGAGCGTGCCCAAAATCACGACGCGCACCCGCTCGCATGCCCAGATGCAGAAAAACGCACCTGCGGCGGTCCAGACGTACAGCGTACAGGCGTCAATGAGGAACGCGACTACGTGAGCCATTCTTTTTCCTTTCGAGATTGACGGGCTTCTTTCATTATACTACAAATTATGTATTCCGTCAATAAACCTGCTTCGCCACCCTCACGCATGTCGGCCATCCGAGAGAAATGAAAGAGAGCGCGACATGAAATTCATCGCATCATCGCCATTCTCAATGGCCGCATCACCCGGTGAAGCAGTTGGTGCGAGTGTGCGGGCGAGAGCATGCGCTCTATACCCTGCTACACTTACGAGAGGGGATTCCACGTCCGATGCAGCAGAAAGGCGGACCGTGATGACACTCTTCGCATACATAAACGATGTGATGTGCGCCGGATATCTCTTGGCGGAATCGGTGCGGATATGCGCGAGACTGTACTACATCCGCAAAGCGTGGTTGGGGCTCAAGCCGTGGGAGCGTCCTCGCTTCATGCGGATTCTGCGGGACTAAAGTCCTGCCGCACCTGTTCGTGCAGAAAGCAAAAGCCCCGGCCGAATGGCCGGGGCTTTCTTTTGCTAACACTTCGCCTGCTGGTACGCGACGATTTTCGTCACGACATCTGCGCCTACGGTGAAGGCCGCGGTTTCCCGCGGCCTTCACACGTATACCGGATTCGCCTTGGTGAATTCGGTAAGGTCGGATGGATTACGCTACAATCTTTGTAACGACTCCTGCTCCAACTGTCTTTCCACCTTCGCGGATGGCAAA
>JAIOPS010000017.1 GCA_021413775.1 Candidatus Kaiserbacteria bacterium
CGAAATGAATCCCGCGAGAGAGAGCACGTATCCCCAGCCGCTGTGCGACGCTTCGGCGACATAGCTCACGAGCCCGACAGGTCCGGTCACATTCGCGAGGTTCGGCGCCCCATGGACGACGCTCTTGAGAATTCCCCACAGACCCTGGGCCGATACGGTGAACGTGCCGATTGTCTGGTAGTACCCTTCGACGAACGCTTCCGAGAGCGGGACGGATTCGGATGTAACGAGCACAAGTCCGACGCCGATTGCCGGTCTGCCTGCTTCATTCGCGACGACGGCATGGGCGGGGCGGACAACAGATGTCGTTGTCGCACTGTTGTGCACGTACGTAAGCGAGAGCTCCTTTCCGCCGCGCGTACTCACGAAATCAACAACACTGTCGGGCGTAAGAGGAGAGAGTTCGGTGCCGTCAACATCGCTCAGCGCGATTATCTCGTCACCGGGCAAAACACCCGCAGCATCCGCGGGTGAAGCGGGCACGATATCCGAGACGATAAGCCGGGCACCCGGATACGTCGAATCCACGGGATGCAATATGCCGATACTGTACGCACCGGCAAAAAGCAGCCACGCCGCGAGAGCATTCATACACACGCCCGCGACGAGAATCAGAGCCTGTTTCCATCTGGCAGCTCCGACGAAACTCCCGCTTCCGGATTCGCGTTCGCCGTCTTCGCCGAAGAGCCGCACGAAACCTCCGAAAGGAATCCAATTGAGCGTGTATTCAGTTTCTCCCCACTTGCCGACTCTGAGCGCACGCGGCGGATACCCGATGCCGAATTCCTCGACACGAACTTTGAAAAGTTTTGCGGCTACGAAGTGTCCCAGCTCGTGCACCACGATGAGAAACACGAGAATCGCGATGACGAGAACGGCTGTCATGAGGTCATCTCCTTCTCCTTGGATTCAAACGCGGCTTCGAGCTCTTCATTCGCCTTATCTATCTTTTTCTGGATTTCGTCCTTCAGAGAGAACTTGTCGTCTTCAGTAAGCGTACCTTCGCGTTCGCGCTCCTGTACGAGCTTCCATGATTCATCGCGCGCAAGGCGCACGCTCGTGCGCGCTTCTTCGAGTTTCCCTTTCGCAAATTTCACGAGCTGCTCGCGGCGCTCGCCGGAAAGCTCGGGGAAGGTTACGCGTACCGTCGCACCGTCTGAGGACGTCCCGACGCCGAGGTTCGCTGCGGAAATAGCCTTCTCAATATCTTTTATGAGCCCCGCATCGTATGCGGAGACGCGCAGCGTACGCGCATCCTCGATACCCACATTGCCGACCTGCTTGAGCGGCATCATCGAGCCGTACGCGCTTACCTGCACGCTGTCGAGAATCGACGGAGCGGCGCGACCGGTGCGGAGTCCACGATATTCTTTCGCGAGCCACTCCTTTGCCGCCTCAATTTTTGTATCAAACGGTTTTAAATCAAAATCTGCCATATGTTTATGATGGTAACACAGGTGTAAGCAGCGCAACCTGTTCTAATAACGGCTTCAGCATAGACCCCTTGTCCGTCGCATACTTGCGGGCGCGGTATACCGCATCTATGCCGGAACGAGCCGCTTGCGCCCGCCCGATCAGCATGCGCTCGAGCGATGAAAGGAACATGATGATGGACGAAATGTCCCGTACGTCATCGTCCCCTTTCTCGAGCAACGGCTTGATTATATCGAGTCGCTTCTGCGGTGATGAGCGGAGAAAGAGCCCCGCGTCGGGATACGTGTGAACAGCTGGTGAGGGCGCCGTGAGCTTCATCCCGAGCGGCTCGGAAGACACGACAACATCCACCCGTAGCATCTGCGAGCGCGAGCGCACCGTCGGCATGAGTGCGTCGGGCGCCGGTACGACAAAAAAGAAGAGCGCATTTCCCGCCGGCTCTTCGAGCGTCTTCAGCATTGTATTCTGCGCCTCGTATGTAAGATTCGGCGTCACAATAATAAAAACGCGTCGCGCGTCCGTAACTGCGCGTGTCGCGCTGCGTTCGCAAAGCTGTCGCGCATCCTCGACGCGGAATTGCGGGTAGACGCGGATATCTATGTCCGGATTCCCCTCGACATCCCATCCCTCATTCCGTAAGAGCGCGAGGATGCCAGGCACAGAATCTTCTCCTCCTGCGACGAGCTGCACATTGCCAATCAGATTCATACGAGTAGTATACTGGCCGCATGTCAGACCCAAAAGGTATACAAAAGACGGCACTCGCTATTACGCGGGGCGTCGGCTCACCCACATCAATCGTTATACATACGATACTTTTCGTATGCAGCTTCGTTTCGGCATATCTTGGGTACATACGTTGGGACGAGATGCTTCTTATTCTCACCACCATCGTCTCCCTCGAGGCTATTTACCTCTCGATATTCATCCAAATGACCATCAACTATACGACCGAGTCCATCGAAGAAGTCGGAAAAGACATCGAGGAGATCCAGGAAGATGTCGGTGAGATTCAGGAAGATGTCGAAGAAATTCAGACGGATGTCGACGAGCTGCAGGAGGACGTGGAAGAAATTTCCGAGGATGTCGAAGAAATGAGCGAGGAGGATAAAGCAGTGGAAGTGGCGAAATCCAGTCAACAAAAGACTCTTTCGGATATCCAAACCGACCTGCGCAAACTCATGCAGGACATCGAGAAACTCCAGCAGAGGTAGCCTGACGCTGAAAACGTGCCGGAGCGGATTTTTCTTTACCGTTTCGAAATAATCGCCTTCTTGTACGTGTCGAGGTGTTTGAGCGCTTCGCCCGTCCCCTTCGCCACGCAGTACGGAGCATCTTTGGCTACGTGCGCTTTGACTCCGGTGCGGCGGTAAATGAGTTCTGCAAGATTGCGCAACTGCGACGACCCGCCCGTCATGGTGATGCCGTTGTCGATGATGTCCGCAGCGAGCTCGGGCGGTGTCTCCTGCAGGACGTCCTTGATCGCATTGACCATGACACGAAGCTCTTTGCCGATTGCACGGACGACATCATTCGTACCGATTTCGAGCGAACGAGGGAGCCCCGTCAGATGGTCGCGGCCCTTCACCACCATGGTGAGCTCATCTTCTACAGGGACGGCCGAGCCGATATGGATTTTGATTTCCTCCGCCATCTTGTCGCCGATGCCGAGATTGGATGATTTTTTTATGTAATCCGCAATCGCGCGGTCGATGCGATTGCCCGCACACTTCACCGAAGTTGATGCAACGATACCGCCGAGCGATATAACAGCGACGTCCGTCGTACCTCCACCGATATCAACAATCATGTGTCCGTGCGCCTCCTGTATGGGGATGCCCGCGCCGATAGCGGCGAGAATCGGCTCTTTCACGACGTACGCTTCGCGCGCGCCGGCTTTCGTCGCAGCCTCCACGACGGCACGGCGTTCGGTGGAAGTGACTCCCGCCGGCACGCTTATCATGACTTCGGGGCGGAAGAGGTTCCACTTGCCGAGAGCTTTTCTGATGTAGTAGCGGAGCATCGCTTCTGTGACGCGATAATCCGCGATGACCCCGTCTTTCATCGGACGGTACGCGATGATTTCATCAGGTGTGCGCCCTATCATGTTTTTCGCCGCATCGCCTATCGCCAGAATTTTATTATCGCGCTGGGAAACAGCGACGACGGAGGGTTCGTTGAGCACGATTCCCTTGCCGGGGACGAATACGAGCACCGTTGTCGTGCCGAGGTCGATGCCGAGTTTCGGTGCAAATGAGAACGCCATGGCTTAGCATTGTATCCGCTCTCCCGCCTTTCACAATGTGAGTATCGCGGAAGCTTACGGTTCAAGCGTATTGCGCTGCTTCTTTGCCGCACCCTCGCCGGCGGGCTTCTGTTTTTTGTCGTATTTAGTAGAGGTCCTTGGTCGGAATCTTTGCCAGCATAAATCCCATGCGGCCCATGGAAATGGGCCCCAGCCCGTCGCGCAGGCGGCCTTTGTTGAGCTCCGCGCAGAAGTACTCCATAAGCTCCCCGCGTTCCGTCTCGCGGGTCGCGACCGCCTTCCGTTTGATGTGCGCGCTGATGTGCTTCATCGTCGTCAGTATATACGCTCTTGTGATACTCTGAATGAAGCGTTCGCCTGCGACACTTCCGTTTCAGCTAGATTCCGGAATGCGGCGCGGCGCGTCTCGCAACGGTTGTCCTGCGCCAACCAATGCGGACCCTGCGGACGGCGGCATCGGCTGCCGTCCGCGCTTCCTTTTTATGCCGACCCGCTCTATAGTTGCGGTGATGCGCACCATTATCCCCGAACAAAAGAATCCCGCTCTGCGGGAGATTTCGCGCGAAATACCCGTCTCGGAAATACAGGGAAAGCACATTCAGTCCGTGATTGCCGATATGAAGAAGCTGCTGGCCAAAGAAGACTTCGGCGTCGCACTCGCCGCCAATCAGGTGGGCGAACCTATCCGTCTTTTTATCGTGTCCTGGAGAGCGCTCGCGCGCGGGTCGCGCAACGCTCCGGACGAAGAAGACGTGCCCGATGACGCACCGGCTCTCCCCGACCAGGTCTACATCAATCCGGAGCTTCTCAAGATGTCGCGCGGAAAAAAGCCCAAGCACGAGGGCTGCCTCTCGATACGCGGCAAGTGGGGTCTTGTGCCACGCGCGGAAAAAGCGAGCGTACGAGCCTACGACGAGCACGGCGTACGCTTCACCCGCGGCGCGTCGGGTTTCCTCGCGCACATTTTTCAGCATGAACTCGACCACCTCGACGGGATTCTTTACACCGACAAAGCAGACGAGGTCTATGATGATGCCGATGAAAAATGATATCCGTTTCGCATTTTTCGGGACGTCCCACATCGCCGTCATGGTACTCGAAGCGCTTGCCGCAGAATCTCTCGTACCCGCGCTTATCGTGACTCTTCCGCAGAAGAAACAGGGCCGCGGCCTCACGGAAGTCGCGACTGACGTTGCGGCATGGGCGGACGCGCACGCGATACCGCTCGCACATGATTGGACCGACTTTGAAAAGAATCCGCCTGCCGGCGGATGGGACGTCGCAATCGTCGTCGACTACGGGAAGATTTTGCCGAAACATATTCTCGACATCCCGAAGAACGGCTTTCTCAACATGCACCCCTCGCTTTTGCCGCGCTTGCGTGGACCCTCTCCGATGCGCAGCGCGATTCTCAACGACGAACGCGACACGGGCGTAAGCATCATGCGCGTGGATGAGGAAATGGACCATGGACCCGTCGTGGCTCAGAAGAAAGTTATCGTACCTGAGTGGCCTCCCCGCAACTCTGAGTTGGAGAACCTCCTCGTACCGGAAGGCGGCGCGCTGCTTGCCCGGATTCTGCCTGAGTATGTGGCGGGCGAATTGCACGCACACGAACAAAATCACGATGTTGCAACGTACAGCACTAAGTTTACAAAGTCCGACGGCCTACTCGACCTCTCGGACGACCCGTATAAAAATCTCCTCAAAATCCGCGCTTTTGAAAAGTGGCCCGGCACGCACGCCTTCTTCACGCGAGCGGGCAAAAGCATCAGAGTAAATGTACTCGATGCGGACATTATCAACGGCAAACTCTACATTCACACCGTGAAGCCGGAGGGCAAAAATGAGATGCCGTACGAAAAATTCCTCCGCTCAGGAGCACAGCCCGCTTAGCTCTTGAGGAGTCGCTTCGTTTTCGCGCCGGCTTTTCTCGTCTTGGTCGCACGGGATGTTTTGGACTTTCGCAGCTGCCGAAGCATTTCGTCTTTCGCATTGTCTATCGCCGCGTTGATGGCGCTCTCATGATTTCGAGCGACAAGTCGGGGCATTCCGGGCTGCTTGACCTGAATTTCAGCAAACCACTGGTATTCACTGTGCTTGTGCCTGCCAGTCGCGCGACCGAGCTCCACTTCGCAGCGCGTCGTATCCGCATCGGCCCCGAGCAATTTCTCGAGAGAAACAAGTTTCTCGGCGAGGTACAGGGAAACCTTTGTCGGCATCTCATAATCTGAGGTCTTGATGCGTATGTTCATATACCCATTATACCCTGTCGCTGCGTGAAAATTACATGACCCCCGCAGACACAGCCGCGGGGGTCGCAAGAGCGCACACGCTCTATCTATATGAGGTCGACACGCACACGTGCCGGCTTGAAGTCCTTCAGGAAGCGGTCGACTCGACAACAATCGCGCGCCAGCTCCGGCTGCGTTTTGACGCGGTAATCCTGCGCACGCACGTTGGCGGTGGGCCGGACGATTGTCACGACCTTCACCTTCACTGATTCATCGTCACTCCGGACATGAATCATCCCGATAGATACGAGCGCGCGAACTTTGTTGTCAATCTCCGACAAGGAGCTGTCCGGAATATATCCCGGATACAGCCCGACCAGACGGACCCATTCCGTAGTCGCATCAACTATATTCGGCATTCTTCTTACCTCTCGTTGAACCCGCTGCACTATACGGCTTTACACGCTCTTTGAGAAGTTATTTCCGCCGCTCTTCAGCGGAAATACAAGAGCGCCACGATTATGATGAAAAATCCTACCCCCAGGACCGCATACGCATTGCGCATGAGACCCAGTATAATGCCCCGATGGACATGGACCACCAGCGTGACACCATTATCGAACAGCTCGAGAAGCTCAACAAAAAAGTCTCGCGGCAGAACTCCGTCGGTTTCATTTTCATGACCGGCATTATTTATGGAGTCGGCTTCGTCATCGGCTCTGCCGTCATCGCCACCATTGCGCTGGGGCTCCTCCTCCCGTACTTCAGCGATATTCCGTGGGTCGCCTCCACCTTTGCGCGCGGTTCGACCATCATGCACCGCTAGCCTAGGTGCGCTTCTCGACGACTATCGTGCACTTCGTCACGAGCGCGGCGATGGTGCCGACGGCCGCAAGGACAGGTGCGATGAGTGCCCCGATAGCTCCTATCGTGAGCGGGATTTCGATGATGGTCTCCCCGCTCTCGTTCTTGATGATGATGCGGCGCGCGTTGCCGGCCGCGATGAGCTCCTTCACCTTCTTGAGCAGCTCGTCGCCGCTCACCTTAAACTCCTCATTGTGTGTCTCTGTCATGCGCCCAGTATAGCAAACGGGCTTCCCGACCCTCGATTTTTCAGGAAAATTGGCTATACTCTCGAGTGATTCCCCGGTAGCGCAATGGTAGCGCAGCTCGCTGTTAACGAGTTGGTTGTAGGTTCGAGTCCTACCCGGGGAGCATAGTAGAACTATTTGAGGCATCGTTTTTTTGATGGTAATTGGACGTCCGAGCTTATTTGACAAATCATTCTATTTACGCTATAATGAATTCAGCGGTTTTTGCGCCGCGCTCACGGAGGACACAATGGAAGCAGCGGGAGCAACGGGAACAGCCAAGGCACTTCTTGTCGTATGGACGATAATGGGAGGAGGGTATGGGGTCAGCGTAAAGCAAACCGCAACTCCAATTCCCTCAGTCGAGACGTGCAATCAGGCGTCTGAGAAAATCAATGGCACTAAGATTCCAACCCATGGAATGAACGTCACGGTTGTTATTAAGGCAATCTGCACCCCGTTCTGACGTAGAGTTTCGCCAACCCACCTGCGGAGAACCCGCTTCGGTGGGTTTTCTGTTTTTATAGTTTCTAACCTCGTTCAGCTCCCGGAGCACGAACAAAGTGAACGCGACCGCGGGTAGGACTCGAACAAGAAAGGGGTCGGGAAAACATCTGTTTTCCCGTGGAGGAAGGAATGGGAAAACTGCGGGTTTCCCAGGTGTTCTGCTCCTATCCGGGGAGCGGAACTAATGTTTGAGTTCTGATGTTTCTAACTCTGTCGCTGTTTCCAGCTAATTTAGAGTTCTGAACTTGTCCAATCCGCAGCCAGAAACAGTTAGGCCCCGGTGCGTACGCACCGGGGCCTAACTGTTTCTCTCCATCCCGGCG
>JAIOPS010000009.1 GCA_021413775.1 Candidatus Kaiserbacteria bacterium
CTTCCACACTTCAGGATTCATGAGTATTGCCGCATCGAGTCCGCACATGTCCTCTCTGTCCTGCACGAACACGCGCCACCACAGCTGTTTGACGTTATTTTTCAGCTCCACTCCGAGCGGTCCGTAGTCCCACGTGCCCGAAAGACCTCCGTAGAGTTCCGAGCCGGGGTAAATGAAGCCGCGTCGTTTCGCGAGCGATACGATTTTGTCCATAGTGACGTCAGTCATACCGCGCTACTTTACCACAATGGCGTTCGCCGACGTGAAGCCGGGGTCGCCCTGGATATTCGTCGTAATGTCTTTCGCCGTCTTCGTGACGATTTCTCCGGTGACATCATCCACCCCTGTGAGAGTTATGTTCTGAAGAAGCACCGGCGATTGGCCGATTTGCGCGGTTGAAGGCGTGAGTCCGATTGCCACAGCCGTTTGCCGCGGCTCCACGCCATTGAGCCCCACTCCGGGCGCAATGTCGCCGAGATCCCAGATGATAGTGCTCTCAACCTGATTGAAGGACACTTTCTCAAACGACGGACTGTAGGTGCCGACCCAACGTACGTACGGCGGCATGTGTGCCGTCAGCTTGGCTTTCTTTATTTTGCTGGTCGTATTTGTCACCGTAAACACCAGTGCGTACGTTGTTTCGTTCGATGCCTGCGGCGGCATGGGGCCGGACGAACCGAAAGGATTCGCATTGTAGAGACCTTGGGCAGCAATTTGAAGCTCGGATGCTATCCGCACTTTCTGCACAGCCGCCGACTGAAGACTCTGCGGGACACCGGTTTCCGCAAGACGCTTCCCTGCCGCGTTCACGGAAATATCGATACTCGGCGTTCCTTGGATTGCCGATGCGGCCGGAACCTGGAAGCTGAAGGCAAGCGTGCCTCTGCCTCCGGCCGGAATTTCCGTGAGCTCACCCCCGGTCGTGGTTTTATCCCACAACACAACGCCGTCTCCTGAGCGGTAGAACCCGTCCGAAGAGCGCACGGTCGCGCCGTCTATCTGCACGCCGCTCAGCCGCGCCACGATGATGGCATCATTTATCGGCGTCGAAAGATTGTTGACGTACGAGACGACGACGTTCACGGAATCGCCCGGGGAAACCGTCGTCAGTGTGCCCGACTCTTTATTGACGGATATCGTGAGGCCGAGGAACGGTTGCGATACTTTCACTGCGTAGGTGTTGTCGGCGAGGGCTGTCCCTATTGTCGTTGTCGCTTCATTTGAGCGCGTGCCCGCATTCATGTGGAAAATCCGCGAGTCACCCGTCTCACCGGTGATGCTCCCCGTTATTTGTACGGCCTTTTTCTGACCGGGCGCGAGGTCGCCGATATACCAGGTATTCGACGCATCCGCCACCGGCGACGCGGATACGAATTTGAAACCGAATGGGTAGTCCACATGGAGGAGGACGTCCCGAATAGGCGCGTTCGCATTCGACGTAACATTCACGGTGAATTGTACGGGCTGGCCCGATACGGTTTCGGTATTTCCGTCGATGGAAAGTGCAATCGGGGACGAACGGAACGTGAGCGCATAGTCGGCCGGCGCAATAAAAATCGCGTTTGACCCGCTGAGGTGATACTCAAGCTCTATATGCACGTTCGCGCGCGTACCTCCCGAACCGGCGAAAACCGCTGATATTGTCCCCTGCCTCTTTCCTCCCGCTTCAATAGTGCCGAGTGAAATGCGCGTGGACGGCAAATCCGTCTTGAAGTCTGTCGGCGAACGTGTGCCGGACGGGTAGGTGACGACGAGGTCGGAAAGCTCAAGCGGAACGGAATTGTTGTTCGTGACGGAAACCTGGAGCTCAGCCGGCTCTCCACCCGAAATCTCCGGCGGCCCGGAAACAGAAATGTCGATATTGCTCGCAGACGTCGAAATCGAACCTTTGCCGAAGAGGAACAGGTACGCGAAGAATCCGAGCGCCCCGACAAAAAAGACGAGGGCCGACACAAGCACCCACCACATGATTTTTCTCGTCGCGCCTACATAGCGCGGAGCCACAGTCATACCCGCCAGGTGTTCGGAGGTCTCCTCCCAATCCTCGCCGACAGTCGGGACGTCCTCCTGGAGTACACGCCGCGAGCGCATCTTCAAATCATCCGAGTGCGCGCGGGAATACATCGCGCGCCGGAGACGCTCAATTTTTTCTCGCTCATGATCTGACGGCGGCATCTCTCAAATACTATCACTTCTCACCGCCCTGCTCCCCCCTCTTTTGTTCGAAAAGCAGTTCATCGGGCAACCGGAAGAGGCCTTCGTCATTCTTTTTCTGCTCTATGAAGTGCGCAATAAAGCCGATCGAACGGGGAATGATGAAGAGTGCGTTGAAAAATTCGACATCAATGAGCTCCTGCAGCTCTGCATCAGAAAATCCGTCCTTCTCCGCCAACATGTCCAAAAGGAGTGCAGCCATGGCCCCGTCGACATTCAGTATCAGATTTCCGTTCTTGCCCGTCGTAACAGCTTCGACCGCCCTCGCGAAATCGTAGTGCGGATGATTCTTCAGAAGTGCGGCAAAATCCGCAAATGCCGCGACCCGTGGATCGGGTATCCCCACCCGGTACTTACGATGACCGATGCCCGAGAGAAGAAGTCCGGCCCGGGTTTTCTCCTCAACAAATGCGGCCGCATCGCTGTGCGTGCTCACTCCCTCCCGCCACGCGCGCGCAGCCTCATTTACCGCTCCGCCGAAACGGGGACCGATGGTGAGGAGGCCTGCAGCAAGCGAAGAGACCATGTCCTTCCCTGCACGGGCAGTAATCATTGTGTTCACTGCGCCGGAGACATGGCCTCCATGGTCAATGAGGAGTTCGAAGATGTTCTCGACAAGTGCTGAAGTCTCAGGAGAGATGTCCTTTCCGAGGAGCGCACGTATGGCCGCATGTGCGAATGTGTTTTGTTCGCGCGCGACAAGCTTTCCATCCCGTACAAAAACCGGGACAGATTGAAGGTCGACTATCTCCCGTGTAGAAAGAATGCTGGCAGTTCGTTTTTCCATGGCGCTTATATCGATGACTGTATCATGCACATCTCCCGACGGCAGCGCTTCGATTGCCTTGAGAAAAGCCGGGAAGGACTCAGGCGCTATTGCCCCCGCACCGCCGAGAGCATCCCGCTTCGCCCGTGCACTTTGATTTTTTGTCGCAACGAGCGCCTTCGCGTGTCCGAATTGCATGTGTTCATCAAACGCTTCATCGATAACGCCGGCAACGTAGCACACAATCGGCTTGGTGAGCTTGCCTTCCTTTATCATCTGTACGATTTCATACTCGTCTTCTCCGCCGAGTTCTCCGAAGTACACCACCGATTTCGTGTTTGCATCCGATTCCGAAAGCGCGAGCACCTGCGTAAGCGACGTGACAGGAAACCGGTCCCCGCCGATTGACATTGAAAACGAAATCCGCTTTCCTCTCGCTGCAACCGCCCGGATAAGTTCGTTTGTCATTCCGCCGGATGTCGAAACAACCGCGACGGTGCCCGGCGTCGCCAATTTTCCGGCATCCAGCTGCGAGACATCTACGCCGCCGATGGCTCCGACTTTCAACGCGCCCGGAACCACGATACCGACCCCGGATGGACCCGCGATAAGATACCGCTCACCATAGCGACGAATGAGCTCTGTCGCATGGAATTCCGGAATATTTTCCGCAAAAAGGTGCCCGCCGAGCGCGTCAGGAAATCGTTCGAAAAATGATACCGTGGAATCAAACGACCGCCGTCCTGACTGAAGGTTCAGCATCCACCGGACACGCTTCCCCACACTCTCCGGCACGCGCGCGATGTTGCTGAAGCACGGAAGCAGTATTTCACCCGGACCGAAAAAAAACTTCTGAGCTTTGCGGGTTCCGGCAATAATACCGACGACCGAGGGACGTTTTTTCCCCGCAAGAAAGTCGAAGTCCAAAATAGACTGAACGATTCCCGGATGATTACCGAGTACGAGAATCCCGTCTTCGCCCGCCCGTACCGAGTCGAGTAGTGTCATACGCGTGTAAACGTAATCGCGTCATCGATTGCACTCGTAATGATGCTCTCGGAACCGTAGATTGAACCGAGCAGCTCCTCTTTTTCAAGAAACGTTTTCATGAGCGCGAGTCCGGCGACCTCGTTGGGGCCTCCCCGACGGACAAATACTTTCACACCAGCCTGCCTGAGTGCCGCTGCGGACTCCGTGAGCGCATCAATAATGCCCGCGAACGTCTTTTTGACATCCGTAAAGTTTGCCACTCCGCCCGCGATGATGAGCGCCTTTTTCTTTGCTTTCGAGGCAAGCAGCAACCCGATGACTTCTTTCGCATACAGGTACGTTTCTTCACGCGTGGGTCCCCCGCTGTACTCTCCGTAATTACCCATGCTTGCTCCGACTCCTTCGAGCTGCGCTTCGTCGGCGATGACAATCGAGCCGCCCCCGCCCGAGAGCAGAAGAAAGAGCGAGCCGTCGGGATTAATAACGGAAAGTTTCAGTGATGACGGGGTGGTCGCAGCGAGTGCCTCGACGCGACTCTCCGACGGATGCTTCGCTCTCGCTTTCACGACATCCGCATCGGTCCACGCACCGTGCGCAAAAAATTCGCCCGCGCTGTCCACCAAGAGTGCCGCATCGAGCAGATACACATCACTCCCCCGGACTACGAGCGGATTGATTTCAAGGAACGAAAAAAAATCTCTGTTGAACGCTTCATACAGTCGCGTCAGGAAATCCTCGGGAATACGCATCTGCACGGCGAGAGCGGCGACGTCGTCCTTCGAACGGAGTACGTACATCGATACTTTCTCCGGGTGCTCCTCGATATCAATGCCCCCTTCCCCCGCATGCAGTATGCGGATACCCTCGCGGACACGTTCGAGCGAAAGGTATTGCTCCTCTGAGGCATCGTGCGGAAAAAACGGTTCAATAATGAACTGTGAGAACCCTTTCTGCTCCCATCCCTGAATCGCCGAGAGCATGTCGGGGAGCGGCCGGTCAACCGTAACAAGTCCTTGTTTAAAGCGCTTTTTTACGCCCTGGTCCACTTTCGCGACCCAATGGCCGTCGGGAATAGTCATATCGGCGCCGGAGCGGATTTGGATACCGGCGTACGACTCCCCCATGATGAGTTGCTTCGCCTTATATTCGCTGAGCTTTACGCGTGACATATCACTGCTCAAGGACCATGGCGCACCATCTCTTTTCGGGATCAGAATGTTCCTCCGACTTCTTGAAGCCGAGCTTCGTCGCGAGCGCAACGCTCGCCGCGTTGTCGACACTCAAACCCGCCCACAATTTCGCATCGGGATAAAATTTCAAATACTCATCCATCGCAAATCGCATGAAAGGAGTCATGAGTCCTTTGCCCCTGTAGGGTTTGTATGAGCGGTACACGATGGTGTGCCACTCGCTTACCTCCTGCGACCCTTCTTCTTTGAGTTCCGCTTCCGAAAGAAACCTGAGCGACTTTCGTCCGATTGGCTTCGGACCGAACCACGCAAGCGCGGCCAAATCTCCCGTCAGTTTATGCACGAGCGCAAACGGTGTGCGCCCCTTCTCATACCATTCCTCATACGCGCCCTCGGGTCCGAATCGTTTACTGTCCGAAGTGTTCTTCTGGATATCAGTATCAGTCTCATCCAGCGAGTGTTCCCGCAGTCTTCGCACGAGGTTCCGGTCGAGACCGGCAACGACATGAAATTCCGTCCCGTCGGGCTGCTTGAGCGTGCCCAAATGTACCGATGTGTAGAGCGGAATTGAAAGTTCCAGAAGTTCGGCGAGTATTTCTATCTCGGTCATCGCATGAGCGTAACGCCAAGAGAGCCTCTCCGCAATGTTAGAGCTGTGTCTCTCCTATCGCCCGGTTTATGGAGGCGAGCAACTTGTCCCGCATTGTTTCGGCTTCCAGCAGATGTTCTCCCATATACGCAGTATGCGTAAACAGCGCCGTCTCGAGCGCCTCCGCCGAAAGATACCCGAGCGCGTACAAAACTCGCGCGACGCACACTATCTCGATTGTCGCGAACGCCTCCACGTGCTCGCGCATAAGAGCGGTGTGCGTTTCGGAGAGCACTTCAAAGAGATACGCGTTGTGTTCCTCCCCGCGTACGAGCCGCATCGTGAGTTCCGAGATTCTTGCGAAAGCAGCTACCCCCTTCGTATCTTCACCCGCATTGAGCAATGCGGTCGCACCCGCAAGACGCCATCCTTTTTTACCTTTCACCAACGATACAAACGCGCGAGTGTAATGCTGTGTCGCATACCGCATTTTTGAACGCTCGCTCCGTACGGATGTTGCCCTGCCGTACACGAGGCCGAAGTCGCGTGTAAACAGAGCCACCGTACGGTCAGACTCGCCCGTTTCGTACGAGCCGAGTACGAGCGCTTCCGTGTTGTATTTCTGGTACATGGTATCGGCTACACCTCTTCAAACGTCACCGTCGTGTGCGTCGACTTCTGTATGTGTGCAAGACTCTTCTCGACTGCAGCGCGACTCTCCGGAGTCACCTTCAAAACGTACGTCGCGGGCTCACCGGGCTTGAGGTTGGATGTTTTCCTGAACGCCTGTATCTCGCGAACCGTGTCGCGAACCAATCCGTCTTCTCGGAGCCGGTCCGTTATATTCGTATCGAGCACAACGGCGGCTCCTTCAAGCCGGACTTCCATGACGTTGATTTCGTCGGCGATAATCTGAATCGCATCTTTTACGTTGGAATTTTGCGGTATCGTCAGTCGTGCGAGCGGTTGCCTGATTTTAATTCCCGCCGCCTCGCGCGCTTCAAGCGCTTTCGAGACGATGTCCCGAGCCGCCTGCATGGTCGCGAGCAGTTCTTTCCTCCTGTCCTTCCCGGCAAAGAGGCGCGCGATGAAGCCCGTGCGCACCGAGACATCAGGCCAGAGCGCCATGTGCACACTCTCCTCATCTTCGCTTTCCCGTACGGATTGGAAAAGATGTTCCGCAAAAAACGGCATCGAAGGCGCCATGAGAATCGCGAGCCGGTGAAGCACGTAGCGCATCGTGGCCAAGGCACGCGTCTTGTCCTCCCCATCTTCTTTGAAGCGGTCTCTGCTGCGACGCAAATACCACACTGAGAGGTCGTCGATAAATTTCGGGAGCGGCCGGACGGCGGAATCCAACTGATACGATTCGTACCCTTGTGTCGTCTCGAGAATACATTCATCGAGCCGCGCGATTATCCAGCGGTCGAGAATATGTTCGCTCCTCCAATCGCGCACCGTCGCGTTCTGGTAGAGTTTGTAGAACGCGAGCACATTGCCGAGACGTCCGATGTTCTTCTTCGCAACCTCATCGACACCCTTCTCCGAAAAGCTGAGATTTTCCGCCTGCATGACGGGACTCGCGAGGAGGTAGAGCCGGAGAGCGTCCGCGCCGTACTTCTCCACGACCTCCATGGGGTCGGGATAATTTTTGAGCTTCTTCGACATCTTCTTGCCGTCCTCAGCAAGCACGATGCCGTTGACGATAACGTTCTGGAACGCGTTCTTTTTGAAAATCGCACCTGCTAAGACGTGCAGATAGTAGAACCACGCCCGCGTCTGGTCGATTCCCTCCGCGATGAACTGTGCGGGGAAAACTTTATCGAACGCTTCTTTACCCTCAAACGGGTAGTGGCGTTCGCCGTACGGCATGGAACCGGAATCAAACCAGGTATCGAGGACGTCCGGCACACGCCGCATAACAGAGCCACATTCACATGTCACAGTGATTTCATCGACGATGTGCTTGTGCAGGTCGTCAATCTTTTTCCCGCTCGCCTCCTCCAACTCCCCGGCCGAGCCGAATACGCGGGTCTTTTTGCAGCTTTCGCAACGCCATACAGGAATCACACTCGCCCAGAAACGCTGACGTGAGATGGACCAATCACGCGCGCCTTCGAGCCATTTGCCGAACCTTCCCTCTTTGATGTGTTCGGGTGACCAGTTGATGGATTCCGCATTTTTGAGCAAGCCGCTCTTTATCTTCGTGATATTCACAAACCACGACGACGTCGCATAATTGAGAAGCGGGGTGTCGCAACGCCAGCAATGAGGATAGGCATGCACGATGTTTTCTTTCGAAAAGAAGGTGCCGTGCTCCTGCAAATACTTGAGGACCGCGATATCCGCGCCGAGCCGCACCTTGTCATCCTCGGAATTCGGTTTCACTTCCATCCCGGTGAAATCCGTCACTTCCTTTTTGAAGGTACCGTCCATGTTCACGTGCTGCACAAACGGCAGATTCACTTTTTTCGCCAACTCCCAGTCGTCCGCACCGAAAGCAGGCGCTTCGTGCGCAATCCCCGTTCCGGTATCTGTCGTTATGAAATCCGCGGCATACACTTTCCATCCGTTCTCGCGATTCTTGAGCGTCGCATCTTTGACGTAGTAGTCGAACGGTGGTTCGTATTCGAGTCCCATGCTCGCAAGTTCGCGTCCAGTGAATTCTTTTTGCATTCCTTTTCGCGCTGAAGGAATTTGCATGAAAATCTTCTCAACAAGATTCTTTGCAACAATGTAGGTCGGGCCGAGGACTACCGCTGCAGAACTGTCACCTTCTTTTCTCACAATATCTCCTTCCACGGACGAAGTTTGGTATGAGATATAGGTAATATCGGGTCCAACAGCTAATGCAACATTTCCCGGCAATGTCCACGGAGTCGTTGTCCATGCAAGTATATATACGTCGCCGCTCAAGCCGATTTTCTCCGGATTTTTCAGTTTGAACTTCACCGTTACTGAAATGTCTTTTACATCCTTGTATCCCTCCGAAACCTCCTGCTGGCTCAGCGTGGTCTCGCAACGCGGGCAGATGTGCATCGAACGGTAGTCCTCGTAGATGAGGTCCTTATCCCAGAGCTGCTTGAAGGCCCACCACACACTTTCCATAAACGGCTTGTCCATCGTGCGGTACGCATGCTCCATGTCCGCCCAGCGGCCGATGCGCGGGATGACCTGCTCCCACTCATGCGCATAGGTAAGCACGCGCTCGCGGCAAAGCTCGTTGAATTTCGCGACGCCCATCTCCTTGATGTCTTTTTTGTGTTTAAAGCCCAGCTCTTTTTCGACAATGTTCTCAATCGGGAGTCCGTGACAATCCCAGCCCCACACACGGGGCACGTGGTAGCCCCGCATCGTGCGGTAGCGCGGAATCGCATCCTTAATGACACTCGCGACTATGTGACCGTAGTGAGGCAGGCCCGTCGCAAAAGGAGGTCCGTCGTAAAAGACGTATTCACCCATCGGAGCATCCTTCTCGAGCGTTTTTTCGAAAATACGGTTCGCTTTCCAAAAAGCGAGAGTCTCCTCTTCGCGCTTGGCGGCTTCTGATTTATGCGGTTTTTCAGCCATATTTCACCCATCGTAACAAACGAAATGACCTCCAGCGAGGCTACCGGCTTCTGGGGCCGGCTACTTCTTTCGCGGCTTCCAAATGTCAGGTATGAGTCCGAGGTGTGCGAGCCGCGCCTGAATCGCACTCGGCCGCCGCTGGAAATGTTTCGCAATCTCGGCATTCGGACGCTTCGCGTTGAACATTGTCGTGAGCATGACATCGTTGTCTTTCGTCCAGGGCTTTCCGACATTCGGGTACTTCTCACGCAGCGCATCGAGACTGCTCTTCCCTGGGCTCTGAGGCTTTCGCACAGAAGGCTCCTGCGCACCGATGGCACGGAGAAAATTCTTCTCGAGTGTCTCAATCTCTTCCCGGGCGAGCGTAGCGAACTTTTGCTGCGCGGCTGCCGCCGATGCGCGGAAATACGTGTCCTTGTCGACAACCTTCGGATGAAGCATGAGCGAACGCTCATTGAATGACTCGAGGTAGAGACCTTCGAGTGAGCGCACCCGAGAAATAGCCACGTACCCCTGTCCGTACTCGAACGCCTGACCCAGATCGATGATTGCGGCGTCGAGCGACATACCCTGACTCTTGTGCACTGTTATCGCCCACGCGAGCCTGAGGGGCACCTGTGTGATTTTGGCGAGGATTTTTGTACCGTCCTGAATAGCCCACTCCTGCGGCTCTGCCGTAATGCTCTTGCCTGAGGCAATCTTCACAATCGGGTATCCGGATACGGCAAATCCCGTTACGGTGCCGAGCGTACCGTTTACATAGCCGGCTTCAAAATTATTCCTGGTAAACATAACAGCGGCTCCGGATTTCAAATCGAGGTTTTCCGGCGAGAGGCAATTGTTTTTCAGTGCATCGACGAGCACGCCCGCTCCCTTCGATTGCATAACGTACCGCTTCCCATCACCCGGTATTTTTGCGAGCGATTCCGCATTGATTCGGTCTACGTCCGCGTTGTGAGTGTAGAGCCTCGTCGCCACCTCCTTTTTCGGCAAAATTCCCGTCCGTGATTTGAGGCGCTTGAGGTGGGCCGCGCCGAATGTTCCGCGCCTGAGTGCACCCAGCATATCGAGAAAATCCGGGTCATCCTGCCGGTGCTGCTCGGAGAGATAGCAGACAATCGGGTTAGCGGCTTTCCACGCATCGGATTCAAAGGCGAACGAAGCGCGTGCATCGCGCGAAACAGGCGGCAGCTGGAAGAAGTCGCCGACGAAAATCACCTGGAGTCCCCCGAACGGCTCCCCGTGCGTCAGCGGTTTCTTTCGCAGAGAGCGGAGAACTTTATCAACGCTCGCGAGCACCGCGCCGTCGAGCATCGAGACCTCATCAATAACGAGCACTTTGGCATCGAGGATTCTCTTCGCCGTTTTCTCGCGGGAGTGAATCATCTCGATGTCCCAATCCGTAAGGTCGCGCTTCACACCGATGCCGCTCCAGGAGTGAATGGTCATCCCCCCGACGTGCGTCGCAGCGATGCCCGTGGAGGCCGTCACGGAGACCTCCACACCGCGTTCCCGCAGCCACGCGATGTAGCGGTTGATGGTGTGCGTTTTCCCGCTCCCCGGCTCGCCGGTGAGGAAAACATTCATGCCTGTTTTGAGTACTTTGAGCGCTTCTTCCTGTTTCATCGGACTATTCTACATGACCGATATATTTGAAACGCGGACCGACGTATCCGTCGCGCTCGATGTGTTCGATAAACATGTGCAACGGTCGCACCCAGACTCCGCCTTTGTCTAAAGATTTGTATACAACGAGTTGTTCCTCGGGATTTTCGCTGCTCTTCGCGGTGAACAGCACTTCATACGTGCCGCCTTTAAAATGTCTGTACGTTCCTGCTTTGAGCTCCATTCACTCATCGTATCAAAACAAAAGGCCCGGCGACGCCGCCGGACCTTTCACATTTCGCGTCCGCGTCACCACCACGATGACATCCGGTCCTCGCCGTAGTAGACCGGCCTCACAGAGGGCGGCGGTGCAGCCGGCGGAAGATCCGGAACGAGTTGGAGGAAGACCACCCTCCGGCCATTATCGAGCCGGCGGGCCAGCTGCTCCAAGTCGGAGTCGTTCCTGCAGTAGCGGATGCGGTCATCATTAATGCCCCGCACCTGGTACATGAATGCGCCCTTCCGGTACGCCAGCTTTGCCTGCGCCGTCGAGCGCATTTCTTCGCCGTTGAGGCGGAAGGTCGATTTCGGCGGGCGGCCGTCCGCGAGCGGCACCGGTGAAATGTCGTTGTTGGAGAAGCCGCCTGATCTGGGATTTCTCCACCACACCGAGCCCTGCGGCTGTGATACGACTTCCGGACCGGTGGCACGATAATCAGCGAGTGTACGATACTGCATCGCGTATACCTCCGTGTGAATGGCTCACGCGAGAATACAACTCTTTTACTCTGCACACAATCACATCTTTTCCGGAGCCGGGATACCGAGAAGCCAGAGACCGTTCTTGAGCGTCTTGCCGACGATTTCAACAATCGCGACTTTGTGCGATTGCAAAGCTCCGCCGTCGAGAATGTGTTCGTGCGCGTACCAACTGTTGAAATACGAAGCGAGTTCAATAAGGTACGTCGCGACGAGGTGCGGCTCGAGTTTCTCCTGAGCGTATGCGACGATGTCCGGGAAACGGTACACGTGACGGACGAGTTCGGATGTTTCCTGTGCGGCATCAAACGATGCGGACACGCCGGATGCTTTCGCCTTTTCAATGATTGCGCATGTTCGCGCATACGCATACTGCAGGTACGGCCCCGAATCACCTTCGAGTGAAAGCGCCCGCTCTTTATCGAAAATAATGTCCTTGCCGCTCGCCCCTTTCAATATCTGAAACTTTATCGCGCCGACGGCGACTTTCTGTGCAAGAGCCTCATGATTCTCCGCGCGACTCTCTGACGAGCGCTCTTTCGCCGCGGACGCAACATTCGCGATGAGGTCATCTCCCCGGATGATGTTGCCCGCACGCGAGGACATCTTCCCCTCCGCGAAACGCAGCATACCGTTCGTTTTGAATGCGAGCTTCCCGCGGAGCTCCGGAAGAGCCAATTCCATGGCCTTCATAACGACGCGGAAATACTCCTTTTGTTCATTGCCGGTGATAGTAATAGTGAGGTCAAAGTCGTACGCTTCGCGCTTGAGGACTGCGAGGCCGATTTCCTTCGCTTCATACGTCGGCAACCCGAGCCGATTGATAAAAACTCGCGTGTGGAGTCCGTACTTTTCCCCTTCAAATATCACGGCGCCGTCGCTTTCGACGAAGATGTCGGGGTGCGCGCGTACAACTTCGATACCGCGGGGACCTCCCACGCTTTCGAAAAAGTAGAAATCAAACTTCGTACCGAGAATTTTGTAGATGGTTTCAAAATGCTCAAGCGAGAGAGCCCGGCCCTTGTCGTAGAGGTCGTTCACGCGCACATCGCTTCTCTCGTATATCGTTTTGTTGAGCACGTCGATTGCCGCTTTCGCCGCCGGGTCTTCGTCGTAACGCCGAGAACCCTCCGGATAGGCGGCTGCGAGATCAGCAATCGTCGGATTGGTGATGTTCTTCTCGAGAAGAACGAACAAGGACTTCGCGACATGGACGCCGACGTCGCCCTGCCAGTTTGCCCGCTTCACCTCGGCACCTGAGAACTGCAGCAGCCGTGCGACGGATTCACCGAGTGCATTCGGGACCAGATGTCCAATGTGAAATTCTTTAAAGGGATTCGGGTCGGTGTATTCGACCATGATTTTCCTGCCCTTTCCGCTCGTCGTGCCTCCCCACTCATCTCCGCTCGCGCGTCCCGCATCCAGCGCGCTCCATATAACGGACGGTTTGAGAGAAACGTTTATGAACCCGGGGCCTGCGACCTCAATTTTTGCGACTCCCCGTACATCCCCGAGTTTCGCGACAATCGTATCGGCAAGCTCCCGAGGAGAGCGCCCCGCCTGTTTGGCGTACCGCATTGCCGCGCCGGTAGCATAATCTCCATTCACCATATCCGCAGGGTGTTCAAACACCACTTCGATATCGGAAACGCCGGCGCTCTCGAGCGCTTCACGAACGGCATGTCTCATTTCTTCCAGCATGTCGGCATTGTATCCCGCTCTTTCAAGTCGTGATAGAAGGTCCGGGACGATTCAACTAGTTGAGCGTCCGGCTCACAATGGCAAAGACGTCTTTGAAAACCTCGTCGGGGGTACGGTCCGCATTCACGATAAAGACCTTCGAACCCGCCCGTTTGAACTTCCTGAAGCCGTCACGAACACGACGCACGTGCGCCAGCGGCTTTTTATCGTAGGCGTTCAACTCGCTTGGATTCTTGAGTGCCAGACGTTTCTTGGCGCGTTCAGGGTTCCCGTCGAGAATAATGTACGCATCCGGCATCGCATCCTTGAGTACGCCTTTCACAAATGAGCGCAGGAGCGTTCCGAGCAAGGGGCGTTTTTCCGCATACACCTGATACGCGTATGTCGAAGAATCGAAGCGGTCGCTGATGACGTTCTTCCCGCGCGCGAGAGCCGGGGCGATGACTTCTTCAACGAGGGCCGCGCGCGATGCGAGGAAGAGGAAAAATACTGCAAGCGGAGAAAGGCGCGTTCCTCCGAGAAGGACTGCGCGCACCGCTTCACTCGTCGGCGTACCGCCGGGGTCATGGGTAAAAACAAGACCCGTTCCCAGCTTCTTCTTGAGCATTCTGACCTGCGTGCTCTTGCCCGAGCCGTCGATGCCGTCGATAACGATAAACTTTCCCTTCTTCATAGAGCGATTATGCCAGTAAAAGAAAAAGCGGCCAGTCGGCCGCTTTTTCTTATGTTCGATGCTTTTTACGAGTCGATACCCATGCTTCGGGCGGTGCCGGCGATTATCTTCTTTGCCTCTTCAAGCGAACCCGCATTGAGGTCCTCCATCTTGTCCTTGGCGATGGTTTCGAGCTGCTCTTGGGTGAGCTTACCGACCTTCGTCTGCGGTTTCGGAGAGCCCTTCTCAAGCCCGAGCATTTTCAAAATCATGCGGGAGGCCGGCGGCTTCTTCACGATAAACGAGAACGTCCGGTCTTTGTAGACAGTGAGGACGACGGGCAAAATGTTGCCTGCGAGCGGACGTGTCTGCGTGTTGAACTGGTTCACGAATTCACCGATGTTGACGCCCGCGGGACCGAGGGCGGTACCGACCGGCGGAGCAGGGGTTGCGGCACCGGCCGCAATCTGCAACTTAATCATTTTTGTTATTTCTTTTGCCATAAATATTTGTTATACGCGCTGTACCTGGTCCGCCTCGAGCTCCACCGGAGTCTCACGGCCGAACATCGGAACTAATACCTTAACCTTTCCGCGCTCTTCGTCAATCTCCCCCACTTTTCCTTCGAGGTCCTTGAACGGTCCGTCGATGATAACGACCGCATCTCCCGCAGAGAGGTCAATCGCATGCCGGACAGTATCCCCCTCAGAACGCTTCAGGATTTTGTCGACTTCTTCCGGTGAGAGCGGTACGGCCTGGTTCGCGGTGCCCACGAATCCGGTGACCTGCGGAGTGTTGCGCACAACGCTCCACGCATCGTCCGTCGCAATCATGTCGACGAGCACATAGCCCGGAAAAATCTTTTCCTTCATTTCGGTCTTGCGGCCGTTTTTAATCTTTATCTTTTTCTCTGTGGGGACGACGACATTGAAAATCTGCGCTCCCATGCCGAAGGATTCGATGCGCTGTTTCAGGTTGCGTGCGACCGCGTCCTCGTACCCTGAATACGTATGCACCGCATACCACTGCCTCTCCTGTCCGTACGTTTGTTTAGACATATTGAATATTATTGCGCTGTCGTACCCGTTGCTCCCGGGACGGTGAAGTTGACCTCCGGAGTGACGGTGACGGGCGAGCCGGACGTTTGCTGTGTCTGCGCGGACGGAGACGGAGTCGCACCGATGGCCCGTGTGAGTCCGGTCGTGAAAATGTAGTCGAAGAGTCCCAGGTACAGGGCGATGCCGACGGAGATGAGCGCGACAAGCACCGTATAGACAATTGTCTGCAGGCGCGTCGGCCAGGCGACGTGCCGCAGTTCACCTTGCGTGTCTTTCAAATATTGTACGATTCCGGCCATACGTGTGTTGTTTACGTGTAATCTACCTGTTGCGCTGCCATTTTAAAAACGCCTTGCGGCGTTTAGTAGCAGCATGATACTGCAGCGGACGGACTCAGTCAACAGCGGAAAATACGGCTTCCCCACTCACTTTTATCTACATCAGTGAAGAGAGGAATTTCACAAGAGCTTTCGCTTCTTTGCCCCCTGCGATTCGGTAGCAGACATGCCGGCCGGATTTTGTAGCGCTGACGATACGCCCGTCGGTCAGGAGTCCCAGCTGATGACTTACGGCAGAGTGCGTCATTCCGAGCTCCTCTGCGATATCCTGCACTGACAACTCCTTGTGCTTCATGAGAGACGTCAGAATGAGTACGCGCGTCGTGCTAGCGGCGAGCGAGAAGAGTTCCGCCGTCGTGTGCGCTTTTGTTTTGGTTGCTTTCGAAATCATAGGCGCGCATTTTAACAGGAACGCCGCCTAAATCCAGAAACGGACTCAGGCGGCGGGCTCCCGAAAATATACTTAACGGATTTCGTACGTGATTGTAACGTTCGATGTTATTTTGTTTTGGCCGACGGGAATCTCCGGAGACGGCGCTGTTGAACCTGCCGCATCCATCGAAAGAGCCGACTTCGCATAGTAGACGGGTCCCCCGCCGCCCTCATTGAATCCGACAACGCGTACGATTGTGACCCCGAGCGAACCCGCCAGAGTCTCAGCCTTCGCCTTCGCGTTTTGGATCGCCTTATCCCGCGCCTGAGCCACCACCGAATCCTCGTCCGCAACCGTGAAGTTGAGTCCCGAGACACTCGATGCGCCGAGCTTGCCGACGCCCGAGAGGATGTCCCCTGCTTTCTTCGTATCGCGCACTTTCACCGTGAGTGTCTGCGAGACTTCGTAGCCGCGCAGGACGGGAGTGCCGGGTCGGCAGTACACGCCCGGTTCGCACGCGCCGTTCGTATAGTCGTACTGCGGATTGATGCTGTAATCGGTCGTCTGGACATCCTTATCTTCAATCGCCTGATTCTTGAGGTACGCGACAATGTCGTTCGACTTCTTTGTGGCGCTCGTCTGCGCAGTCGTGACGTCTTTTGCCGATTCAGTGACCGTTACCGAGAAGGTCGCAATGTCCGGCACCGCGAACACGAACCCTTCGCCGGATACTGAAATCGTATTCGTCGCTGTAACGCCTGAACCGATGTACCGGTAGCTCTTCAGCTCACTGAGCGTTGCGATGAGGAGAAAAAGCGCGAGCACGCCGAGCGCGGCCGTCGCCATGGTACGCGGCCAATGCGTCGCTTTGATAATTTCTCTGACTGACTGCTCTTCCATAATGAATGTATGTGATTAGTAATACGTTCTCCGATTATCGCACGTAGCGCGACCACTTCCAGTCCCCTTTATTGCGACAGATCACTGAGCGACGAGTAGGTCGAGATGAAGGACGGTATCGCAAAAACAAGCCCTACCGCCGGCAGCACAACGAGGGCCACGGTCACGACGCCGGTCCAGAAGAGGTATTTCCGGACTTTTTCCGCAGCGTTATACGCGGCGTCCACTTTGACTTCCAGTGCATCCAGGCGGGAACGCAGTTCATCGTCCATATGCTGATTCTATCAGACTCCCAGAGTCCCGGTCCGCACCCGCATGCGGTACTCATGCCAAATGAGCCACATCACCACCGCATCGAATACCGTGAGAAAAACCAGAATCAAGGAATGATGCTGGAACCATTTGACAATCTGATAGAGAATAAAAAGAGAGAATACTGCGAGCGCAGCAGGGTACGACCAGGTTTTATTTTTTAAAAGTCCCCATACCAAGACACCTTTGACGATGCCGTGACTGAGGAGGTAGAGGGCCGCAAAAAGTTGCACTTGCGGGTCGAGATAGTGCACGAGTGATTCCGCGTGCCTCGCCAAAAAATCGTTCGGGTCGTCAATGAGCTCGTTCCTCACGAGCGTCACGAGCACATCGCCGTGGCGTGCGGTGAAGAAAAGTAATCCCCCGAGCACTATCTCGACCGCGGCGTTGAGACCCTTGAGAAGTACCGAGATATAAAAAACCTCGTATATCCCTTTCTCTTTTTGAGAGCCGGCGGGAGGATTCGGCAAAGGCAAAATATCAGTTGCTGTATTCATGGAAAAGTGCGTACTCCCGCGGGAATGCCCATATCGCGAAGCGGTAAATGGAATACGTGATGAAGTAGGCGGACGCGACATCAATGGAGTAGTGAATATGTCCGAGCAGTACCGTAATCGCGAACGCCACGGACCAGGCAAGGAAAATATACCGCAACCATGTCCGGTGCCAGTACACGAGCGCCATCATGTACGGAATAGCGGTGTGATTCGAGAAAAAGAGATCATCACCGAAGAAAAATTTGGAGAAGTAGATTCCGATGCTCTCACTGGCTGTTATCGACGTTTGGTCCGGAAACGGCCCCAGGTGCGTGAGTGTTATGAATGCCGCGCGTATGAAAAACAAGACCGCGAGTGAATACAGGGTAAACGGGATGCGCCGGGGATTCAGTACGCAGACACCGAAAATAAAAACGATGAGCGCCATGGCCCCGTACACGAAGAATCCGTCGACATCATACACGGGGGTGTTGGAAAGAATAATGTCTGTCACCGAATTGCTTGCGCGCGCACTTGCATATATCGTCGCTCCGTAATCCGCAAACACACCTGCGGCAAAGGCGGCTATAGAGGCAAGAGCCGGTATGACACGCGACATATCGCGCCAATACGCAGAATGCGAATCGTAGAGCTCTCTGAGCTGCGGCATAACGTAACAATACGTCGGATACCCTGTACTGCGCAATGAGGGAGGCGCAGAGACGGAGGGGTATACTGTCCCTCATGAACCCTGAAGGCTATCCCACTCCGACTAAGCCCCCTGTAATTTCGGTCGTTATCCCCGCCCGGGATGAAGAAGAGGATATCGAGAGGACCATCCTGCAATTCAAAGCACTCACTCTTCCCCATGAAGTTATCGTTTCCGACGGAAAGAGCACCGACGCAACGACCGTGCGCGCAAAAGCGGCGGGTGCACAGGTCGTACTGAACAGCGACAATACACGGACCGCAGCGAAGCAGCGCAATGACGGCGCAAAAATTGCGCGGGGTGAATTCATAGTTTTCATCGACACTACCGTCATGCTGCCGGAGATTAACTCTTTTTTTACGTGCGCTCTCACATTGTTTAAAAATGACTCCTCGCTCGTCGGATTGAGCGCCCCGCAATGGATTCAGCCGCATCTGGAAACATCCGCCGACAGATTTTTCCTTACGCTGATCAACTGGCTACTCCGTTTTCAAAACAACACTCTCAAAAAAGGTGCCGCCTCCGGAAAATTTCAGATGATACGCCGCGAAGCGTTCGAAAAGGCGGGAGGGTACCCGGAAAAGCTGGTTACGGGTGAAGACCACGAGATGTTTGTACAGCTCACAAAAATAGGACGCACGCATACGGAGAGGTCTCTCTACATTTACTACGATGGCCGTCGCGAGCACGCCTGGGGCTGGCCGAAACTGCTCTGGTACTGGATTCGTGACACCGTGGCGATTGCGGCGACGGGAAAATCCGCGAGCGCGGACTGGGCTCCCGTCTCAAAGACTTCAGTGTAATACTATGAGCATAGAGAAAGGTACATTCACGCGCAGAGATGCCCTGAAAGGAGCCGTCGCTCTCGCCGCAGCAAGTATTCTCGACAACGATTCCATGCCGGAAAAAATACAATCAAAAAAAGAACAGCTGACACCCGTCGAAAAACGCTTCGGCGAACGCTTAGAACTCGGCGGTGTACCGACACCCACTATCGACATCCGTCCCGATAATCCCACGAGCGCCGTCCCGATGCTTGTGGCGCCGGGATTCGGTGCGTCCATACATACGAATGCTCCGATGCTTGAAATGCTTGCTTCTGAGGGTCGTCGTGTCCTTTCACTGGATCACCCGCTTGAGGGCGACCGGGTTCGTGATGTTGAGGAAGATATCTTGAAGAGAGTTGCAGACTATCCGCGGACCGAGCTGCGCAAAGCATCAAATCTTTTGGAAATGATGGACAAGAAAGGCATCGAGAAGGTCGACTGTTTCGCATTTTCGGAAGGCGCGCTTAATACCCTGCTCGCGGCCTACATGTATCCCGAGCGGTTCAACAGCATCATACTCACCGCCCCGGCAGGACTCATCGGTCAAGATACGCTTTTCAATATAAGAACGTTTTGGGATTCCTCCGTGCAGGGCGGACTCACACAGCGATTCCGTTCTCAAGCCGAGACCGATAACACGACGGGCAAACCTTCCGTGGATTCCTTTGTATCTTCCTTTCCCGATATCGAGGCACAAGAGAAAGCCATCCGGGCACATATGGATGTCGCCTGGAAAGAGGACGAGAAGCGCGGACAAGCTTACCCATTGCGTTCTGTCGAAGACCTGTGGGCTCTCTCGCATATGCAAATCGACGACATGGTCGCGTTCGTCCGCGCAGCCGGAGTCAAAGTTGCGATACTTACCGGCGCTGATGACCAGATTTACCCGAGTGAAGTAATCGCTAAGAGACTGCCGAAAGACTCCGTTGACGGATTTATGACAACCGTCGGAGCACACGGACCGAATTACTCCGCCCGTGTCGTTAACTACCTGTTCGATCTGCTCGGAAAGAAACGCGAAAGAGAGGAGCGGGAGAAATCGCAAGCTTGAATGGCTTACCGCACGTCCGTATACACATGAGTATACGACTTGCTGAAGAATTTGTGCCAGACAAAATTCACAGTGTAATTGCTTGACGTGCGGATAATACCGTCATGCATAAACCGGCGCATGGAAGTGTAAATCACCATATGCATACGGAGATACACCGGACCCACTTTCGCGACGCGGCGCGCAATATCGGCATCTTCCCCGTAGAATGAAATACTCTTATCAAATCCTCCGACTGCGGCGACCGCGTCACGCCGGATAATGAAATTGCCTCCGATAATCAAGTATCCTGCAACCCAATACGCGACCGGCAGCGCAATCCACTCCACGAATTCAACGAGGGCACGCAGGTACATCGGTCCGTCAAAATATTGCACAGGGCCCGTCAGGGCCACCGTATCCGGATATTTTTCAAAATGTTTTTCTGCTACGGAAAACCAGAGGTCAGGCATTCGGCAATCCGCATCGATATACGCGATGTATTCTGTGGTTGCCGCTTCATAACCTGCCTGGCGCGCGTGCGTGAGCCCCTTGTGCGATTCCCTGACGACACGGACGCCCGCATACGACGCGGCGATTTCTGCCGTTCGGTCATCCGATGCGTTATCGATGACGAGTATCTCTTTAAACTTCCCCGCCGCATGTTTTTGCGCAGATTCAATGCAGCCACCGATATGCTTCTCCTCGTTATGCGCGGGAATAATGAGGGTTATATCCATACGATTCTCTGTCCGATAAAGTGTATCACTCGGTCGGGAGCGACAACTCTCCGACGTACGTACATCCCTATCTTCTCTCTCTTGGGCGATCGCAGGGAATTGAACCCTGATCGAGAGCTCCACAAGCTCCAGTGTTAACCATTACACCACGATCGCCATCACACGTTACTGCCAAGGGAACCGGATGAAATGAACGTCTCCTTCATTTCCGGGCGAGCGCAGGCAAAAAAGCGCCCCGCGGCCCCAGCAGATGGGCTTCTTTATAGCACGGAAGTGCTTCAAATCGATACTCCCCTTTTCGCGGGGACGATTCTTATTTAACAACTTCCGTCAGCACCGGTGACGATGTTGCGCTCATAACCGTGAACGTGACGCGACCGACGGTCTGGCCGTAGAGAGTAAGCACATTCACCCGCCACCTTCCCGGGGTTAACGACGACTTGAGGGAGTATCCGCGGTATCCTCCGTCACGCCCGCCGAGTACCGGAAAGCTTACGGTCGACATTGTTTGCCAGGATTTTACCGAATCGTCATACCGCTGCCATACGTGCAAAATAGTTGTCTTGAGACCTGTCGGCGCAAATATTGCCGTATAGACGTACGCACTGGCTCCTTCGGTCAGGTGAATAGTCGTATTGTACGGAAGAATAGTCCGGTACCACGGGGCCGGCTCGGCCAGCAATGTATACGTGTCGTCTATCCGTGTGACCGAGTGGTACACACCGGCATCTTTCAGAGCGAGCGGGAGCGGCGGGATTGCGTTGGAAAAATAGAGGATATTGAATACGATGTAGATTATCGCGATAGTGCGTGCGACTTTCGTTCTGTTGGCACGCTCCAACTCCGGGACGGCAAGGTGCATCAGGTAGAGAAAGGCTGCGATAACGAGAAGCGCAACGAGGCCGCTCAACAGAAATATTCCCTGACTGATTGAACGGGTCACAACGGGAAGGAAGAAGATGAGGAACGAGAACAGTACCGTAAAGTAGAGTCCGATTTGAAATCTGAACCGGATGTAGAGCCGGATAAAGCGTTCGTTCCCGATGAGAAGCGCCGCGACGATAACGACGAACACCCAGCTGCTGAATACGCCGGCACTCCGCGAGTACAGCGAAAGGTAGCCGCTGAAGAGCCCTCCGAACGCGAACTGCACGATGACGGGGGTAATGGGGGCTACTTTGAGAACCCACGGGTGCTTGAAACGTCCCGCTTCCACCATATTGATGAAGAGAATTCCAGCGGCCGCTATCGCAAGGTATGAAAAGAGCAGCACGTTGCTGCGCCATAGGTCCACACGACGCAAAAGATACAGATTGTCGGCTACGAATCCCGCCACGAGCGATAGCGGCGACACATACCGCTCGTACCAATGCACAAGCTCCTGCACATCCTTGGGTAATCGGGGGCGTCTCATGAGGAATATTCCGGAGGTTTTTCTTCGACGCCAGCGGAATGATTTACGAAGCGCGTAAGTGCGTACAGAAGCGACGAGAGCCTGTTGGCGTATGCCCGCGACGATGCCGATATCTCGCGCTCACCGCTCTCGTGCAATGAAACGAGGCGCCGTTCAGCGCGCCGGGAAACAGCGCGCGCAACATCAAGCCGGGAAGACAGCTCAGTTCCCCCTGCGACAAGAAAGGACGTCACGGGCGGAAGTGACGCCTCGATGCGGCTGATGAGAACACCGAGGTGCTCTACACTCGAGAGCGGAATCGATTTGGCTGCACCGGCGACTTCCGCCTGAACCGTAAACAAGTGATTCTGAACGTCATGCAAAATCATGCGGACTTTCTGCCCCTCGAGTACCAGATCCCCGCTCGCCGCCTTACACCATCCGACGAGACTATTCAGCTCATCAAGCTGACCGAGACACTCGAAAATCGGCGCAGCCTTCGACACCCGTTTTCCTTTTTCAGAATCAAAAAGCTTACTCGAACCTTCATCCCCTTTTCCGGTAAAGAATGCCATACGCGAATGATAGCAAACTCTTATAAAACGCCGGGTCCCGCTTTCGCACGGGACCCGTTACCACGTGAGTGCCGGAAGCTCGATGCCGGCCACGTATATCGCCGCGCGAGCGCAGAGCGCCATGGCGCAGAGCGCGAGAAACAGCATAAGCTGATCGTTTTGCCGCATGGCCGGTCGTACTACCCACCCGTACACGGCGGGAATAAGAAGCAGGAGTAAGAAAACTCGCACATCCATTACGAACCTCACTCTTTTACACGCTCACCCCGATATACATGGCCTCAGGGCGCGCGTCAACGTACTTTTACGGCGGACTCGCGATTTATTCTTTTTTTGCTAGAATGCGCTTCGCATGCGCGGGTGTTGAAACTGGTAGACAAGCTACCTTGAGGTGGTAGTGCTCGCAAGGGCGTGGAGGTTCAAATCCTCTCCCGCGCACCGGTTTAAAACAAAGAGCGTCCCGAAAGGGACGCTCTTTGTTTTACATGCATGTGCTGTTTACTCCGCCTTCGCCTCCGTTGCCGCTTCGACAACCTGTTCCGGCTCCTCCTTTGCGACAACCATTGATACGCCCGATTTATTCACAATCACCTGGGAGCGACGCAACTGACGACGCGCTTCGCGGGCGACTTTATCGCGGATGAAATAGAGCTTCGCGCGGCGGACACGTGAGCGCTTCACAACCTCAATCTTATCTATCATCGGCGAGTAAATCGGAAATATTTTCTCTACACCGACGCCGGAAGATACGCGGCGGACAGTGAACGTGCCGCCCGGTTCCGAACCGTGCTTACGCGCGAGGACGAGACCCTCGAATATCTGTATGCGGGACTTCCCTTTCTCTTCGATTTTCTGGTGCACGCGAACAGTGTCCCCCGCACGAAGATCGAGATTCTTCCGGGCTTCCATGTCCACTGTTGAATGCTTGATAGCCATATTGTCGCGGCACTATACCACACCCGCCCCTATCGGCAAATATCACGGACGTCTCCCCGATTCCGGGCACTCCGGGTATCTCCAATCGCACATTTTCCTGACCGCAACCATGCTCCCGGTTTGACCGTCTCCCCATAGCCAGATACGATTGGCGAGTTCGCTTGCCGATGCCCCTGTAGTTCAATGGATAGAACTGGGATCTTCTAAGTCCTCAATGTAGGTTCGATTCCTACCGGGGGCACAAGCGAGAAGAGAGGGAAAGTTTACTTTCACTCTCTCGAGCGCTGTCCCTCGGAAAGAAATTGCCGGGGGCACAAGCGAGTACGCGCGCTTAGCTCAGGGGTAGAGCAACGCTTTTACACAGCGAAGGTCGGGGGTTCAAATCCCTCAGCGCGCACATATATCCGAGCCGCCAGTGTCACTTACTTCGACGGATCTGCAACCGGACCGGGGTTCGTCTTGAGACTCTCAAATGTATTCCTGCGCGCAGTAATCTGTGTGAGCATGTTCTCGAGAGCTGCACGATTCAATGCGACCGGCGGCTTCACCGAGGATGCGGGGGTCGTGAGCGTATCAATAACGCCCCAGAAAACCGTAACGGAGAAGGCGATGACGCACATGAGCGAGATGAGGATGCAGAAAAGAATCGCGCGCCACACAATCTCGGCAAGCGGCCGGATGTACTCCGGTTCGTGCCGGAAGGTATAGAGCTCACGAAAACGTCTCCAGAGAGAGGTGAAATTCATCATAGGCCTGTCGCAATCGAAGTCACACGGATAACCAGAGTCATATGCCACGGGGTTTTCGCATCAGCAGTGCCCGAGCCGCGCTCAATATCAAATTGTCCGATTTTTGAGGCAAGAGGCAAATTTTCATACAGTTCAACAGCATGCATCAGATTTTGAAACGAACCGTCCGCGACGAGCGAGAATGAAACAGACTGCAACTTACCTCCCCCCGGGAGATCCTGTCCTCCGGCGCCCGGCAGAGCATTGGTCACCTTGGCGTTTACACCGGCACTTTTTCCGGTGCTTTCCAGCATTTGTACCGTTGAAACTATATCCAGGTGCGCGAATGATTCCAATGTATCCCGTTCGTTTTGTGTATCGGCAACGATGGCACGAATGCGCTGTGAGTATGAGGTTCTGTCCCCTTGTTGTTCAGCGGCCGCTACCGCGCTCGCGCGTTCAGCGGCGCTCGTCTGGATGACGCCCGCTTCATAGATAACGGCACCGAAAAAGCAGACTGATGCCGCGAGAAGTGCCCATGAAATGTAGATAATTCGTGTCATACGCGCATCAAAAATCCCCCGTGAGAGTCATGGAAAAATGTCCGCCCTCATTCCCGACGAGAGCCCCTACCGGAACAGTGACCCCTTTGAAAAGCGGGTCGGCACTCAGGGCATCTCTGTATGCGGCGACCTTTTCCCGTGCGGCCTCTCCGGAAATGAGAAGTTCTCCCGGAGCCGTTCCTTCGCCCGGCGTATATGCAAAATGCGACAGCGTCACGCCCGCCGGCCTGTCTTTAATTGCAGCTTTGATGACGGCGGTCGCCGATGAGGTCGCGGAGAGTACGGGCGATATCTGCGAGACGAGCGCCTGCGCTCTCGATACAGTAGTCGCATCGTTCGGAGTTGCATGCGCATCCTTGACTGCCGGCTCAACAGGCGCCGACGCCAACTGCACGGCGAGGTAGCTCGGAATCAGCGCGAGGGAAAAAATAAGCGCAACACCGATGATGGCGAGAGACGTCGCAATCGTAAACCGGGCGCGGTACATGCGCCATATGTGCTTCCGTGCATTTTGAGGTAGGACGTTTGCCATACAATTCAGAGGGAGCGGAGCGCGAGTCCGATTGCGGTCGCGTACTGTAGTGCAATTTTTCGCTCTATCGGCGGTATGTACTCATCGAAATCAATGACGTGTCGCCACGGGTCCCCGCGCTCCACGCTCGCCTGTACGCGCCCCGCGATGTAGTCGGTCAGACCGGCGAGATTTGCGTTGCCGCCGACGAGTACAACTTTGCCGACGGGAGTCATTCTCTCACCCTTGTCGTTACGACGGGTGTCCCAGTAGTGATAGTGACGTGTCACCTCATCGGCGAGCGCGCTCGCGGTCCCCAGTATCGCCTCCATCGCCGGGGCGTTCTCTTTCGATGCATTGAGGCCCTGTTCATTCTTAAAGTGGGCGGCTTCTTCGGGCGACATATGCATTTTTTCCGTCAGCGTACGCGTTATCGCATCCCCGCCGACTTCAACCGTAGACGTGAATATAGGAACGCCTCTCTTCAAAACGGAAAATCCGGTGCGGGCGCGGCCGAAATCAACCACGAGCGTAACGGGTTCATCAGGTGCGCCTGTGGAGACGGCCCGCGCTATCGAACGCGCCTCAACCTCTAGTGAGAGGAGCGTGATGCCGGCGCCGTTGAAGGCCTCGACGTATGCTTCGGCAATGTCTTTAGGAAAAACGATAACGCTCACCTCCTCCGGTTCAGCACCGCTCCTCGCAAAAATAGGACTGTAGTCGTAGACCGCGGCGGAGGGCGGTATCGGTATGCGACCTTCAAATTCGAACTCAACCATCCGGAGTATCTGCTCGCGCGGCGTGGCATGCGGAACCACCATACTGAAAACGTACGCTCCCTCCTCCGGAAGAGCGGCGTGAGCGGCGTGAACGTGACCCAAATGTTTGCGCACTTCCCGCAAGGTTTCGGACAGAGCTTTGGTGTCTTTGATGATGCCGGAAACAACCACTCCTTCGGGTATCGGTACTTCTCCGTACGTACCGATACGCATAGAGGTACCCGCGCGTTCTAGTGTCAGCCACTTCACCGATGCGTCGGATATATCAATCCCCGCGGCCGGCGGCATGAGCAAGGTCGGCATCGGAAACCAACGCGACAGTGTACGCGACAGTGCCGCGGCGTCTTCGCCGATTTTTGACGACACGCGGGAGAGCAACATGCTGCAATTATACCAGCAGTATGCAGATGGTTCCGCTCTCACGGGGAGCGGAACGTATCTAAAAGTGCAGCGCAACAATACTGATGCGCCGATTACTTTAAGCGCGAACCCGGTGCCATGTTCCGCTCGGGCGAAAGGAGCGCAACTCCGCTCTCATCGCTCGCTGCGAGCAGCATGCCCTGACTTTCGACACCGCGAAGCAAACGCGGGGCGAGATTCACAATGTACGGTAGAAGTTTTCCGACCAATTCTTCGGGTGTTTTCCACTCCGCAATCCCGGAAACAATCGTCCTCTCGCCCAATTCACCGAAATCTATCGTGCACTTGATGAGCTTGTCTGTTTCGGGAACCTTTTCTGCCGCGAGGATTTTCCCGATACGAATATCGAGTTTCGCGAAATCTTCGTACTGTATGTCCGCCGCCTTTTGATTCTCTTCCATGCGTCTACTCTACACTGCCGTTCTTTATATCCAAATATCGCTGCAGAATAACGGCCGCAGCGGCGGCATCTTCGTGCTGTTTGTCTTTGGGAGCGTACCGCGACGCCTCGACAGAACTCCAGGCTTCGTGCGCACGCTCAACGGGAAGCTCGGTCCGGCTCTTGAGCAGACTGACGAACGCATCCGATGCATCGGAAACGGGGTTTCGCGCTCCTCCGTGCGAGAGGGTGTCCCCTACGATGAAGCCCTCGGCGTGCTCATCGGCAGCAAGTGCACAAACACGTGCGACCAGGTCCGCGCTGTTCACGATTGACGCCCGCGGAAATGCAATCCTGCCGTCGGCATCGGAAACCGCGACCCCTACACGTTTTTCCCCATAGTCGAGCGCGAGATATTTCATATTCAGAATGTTGCTGCTATCCCCGGTGTAAGTCCCGCATACTGCACCCCGGATGACTCAAGTATCTTTTTCGGAAGTGTAAGTGTGACCCCTGCGGCTACGGCCGGATTGAGGATTCCGTCGTGAACCGGAAAGCATATGCTCGGTTTTATTTCGAGCGCATAATCGACTGCCTCTGACAGCTTCATCCACGGCCCTGCGACAGGAAGAGCTAGTATTTCCACCGCTCCGTGCGGATTACCGAATGCATCACCCGGATACCACAGTCGGGAGGCAATACGGTATCCGGTGTTTCCCATAGGCGGCATGGATGAGTGAACGACCGCATGCACTGTTCCGTGCCCCTCAATGAGCAATCCCCTCGATTCGTCTGAATCTCCGTCAGAGATAACGGTATGCGTGATGCCTTCAGCTTCCAAAAGCGCGCCGACACTCGGATTACACAACACCGTGGCGTCCGGATTATTGGTCAGGATTTTCTTGAGCGACTCCAGGTGGTAGTGGTCGTGATGCTCATGGGTATACAAAATGATGTCGATGTTTTTCAGGTCCTGGTGCATCTCAACCGTGAGAGAACCCGGATCCGTCAGGACCCGCACCCCTCCTTCTTCCACGAGCATGCAGCAATGACCGTACTTCGTAATGTTCATGCGGGCAGTATAGCAAAAAGGCCTATATGCTCGCGGCCGGCTGCAACGGGGTCAGGTTGCAGCCGGCCGCATCCGGTGTCTGAAAAACTGATCGCGTCGTGATCAGTCACTTGATAGTACAGAGCGCGTTTCCGTTTATTACATCGCCCCGGAGAGCTTCGAGGTTTTATATATGTCCGGCCGGAACGGTTTCATCCTGACCACTTTGGTGGCAAGCCCGGCTGTCCCCAAATCGCCTTCCAAGTGGCGTACGTACTCGCCCGACTGGTCATAACCGAGCGCGATAATATCCGGAGAAACCTCGAGAATATGCGCGATGTACCCTTTCTCGTCCCCGAGGGTGACTTCATCAACGAGCTCACAGGCCTCAACGAGCGTAAGTCGCTCGCGCTCTCCTCTCTTGGGCGGAGTACCTTTAATGCGCGTCACGGAGCTGTCGCGGGCAACCGACACGATGAGGTGCGGATCCTCTGCGAGTGAGCGGGCCTGTCTGAAAAAATCGAGGTGCCCCTCGTGAAGCATATCGAATGTTCCGAATACCATTATTTTCGTCATAGAGTTTTCGGAGAATCTTCGGTGTTCACGCGACTCAACATATAGAGAGCGAGGAGGAGAATCATGGTTCCGACCCACTGCCCAGCATATAACCCGAATGAAGTCCCCGCCTGTGCCATCCCGGCGATAAAGTACGCATTGATGACAACGGCAGCGAGCGGGAAACCAAGCTCCGCAATCGTTGCGATGGATGCTTTCGTAAACTGCAGCCCGTAATAGTACAAAAAGAGCGAGAACACTCCGGAAGCGAGCGCGATGACGGCAAGGAAAAGCCAGTCGACGGCGGTGACATTTCCCCACACAGGAAACGTGTGCTCGATGACGTTGAGAAAGCCCAAAAATACAAAAGCGAGGACAAACCGCAGAGCCGTCAACGTCTGAAATGCGGCAGTACGCAGGACAAATTTCCCGAGAACCGTGGATGCGCCCCATAAGACCGCTGCAGTGAGCGCAAGCAACACACCGGTCATATTCGGATTAAAGGCCTCGCCCGCGTACAACTGCGGAACCAGTTGCGGAAAACTGATGAGGTACGCACCGGCAATCGCGACCGACGCCCATACCCAAAAATTTTTATGCATTCTCTCTCCCAAAAACACACCGGCGAGCACGATGGCGATGAGCGGCTGCACTTTCTGCAAAAGAATCGCGACCGACGGGTTCACGTAGTGGAACGCCTGCGTGAACGCGACACTCGCCAGCGCAGAACCACCGATTGCAATGACACCTACCGCAAGCCATTCGCGTCGCGAAAGTTTTTTTATGTCAGACCAATTCCATATGAGAATCGGCACCGCAATGAGGCAGTCAAAAAAATGTTCCGCGAACACAATGAAGTTTGATGACAGACCTTCTGTCAGGTGCGCACGGAAAGGCGCATCGGTTGCCCAGAGTACCGCAGCCAAAAAAACCAACCCCGGACCCCATGCGGCAATCGAACGCGATGAAACCATACCTCCAGTATACAGGCCCGACTTTATACGAACGCCGCCTCGAGCGCCGCTGTCGCCGCTTCACTTCCCTTGTTTGCCGAGCCGCGTGAACGGGCTTTCGCCTGTGCGAGATTATTCGTCGTGATGATACCGAAGCCGACAGGAATCTTGCTGTCGAGAGCAACGTGCATAAGCCCTTCCGCTGTGGCGTGAGCGAGATACTCATCGTGACGCGTCTCGCCCTTTACGATACAGCCGATGGCAATGACCGCATCGAGCTTCTTCTTCGCAATGAGCCTCGCGCATGCGAGCGGTATCTCAAAGCTTCCGTAGACATATGCAACGTGAACGTTTGTGTCTTTTACTTTCCAGGCGCGCAACGTCTCCTTCGCCCCTTCGAGCATCGGGCCCGTGATGTCCGAATTGAAGCGCGAGACGATGACGCCGACCCGCAATTTCGACGCATCACCGATAACTTTTTCCTTTGCGTACTCTTTTCTCTGCATCGGTCAAAGCTATCTCTTTTTCATGAGCGCGTCCAGGTACCGCGCGAGCAGGTCGACTTCTACGTTGACAACGTGACCCTCCTTGAGTTTCCCGAGGTTGGTATGTGCGAGCGTATAGGGAATGAGTGCGACAGAAAAAGACTTCGTCGTGCGCGCAGTTACGGTAAGCGCAACTCCGTTGACCGCTATAGAACCCTTGATGGCGACGAGCCGGGAAAGTGCCTGCGGAATGCGCACGGTGAGTACCCCATTCCGCACGGATACAACCTCACCTCTCGCATCCACGTGGCCCGCAACGAAATGCCCGTCGACTCGGTCGCCGTATTTCATTGACCGTTCGAGGTTAACTTCTGTCCCCTGTATGAACCCGGATACGGTCGTCAGCGCCAGCGTTTCAGGCATGTAGTCGAATTCGATGAAATTCTTACTGACCTTGGCGGCGGTCGAACACACGCCGTCGACGGAAATGCTGTCTCCCGGTCGTATACGCCATCCGCGGGGCGCACGTATCCGCACCACGAGATTCTTGCCGCGTTCTGACGCTTTTTCGACGCGGACTTTCGCTTGAATGATGCCTGAGAACATACTAGTTTGTGAAATGCCGGCGCACGTGTGCGACATCGGCCTCAATAGCGGACTTCAATTCCGCGTCGGTTGTGAATTTCTTACCGTCACGTATTTTTTCGTACACTTCGATGGTCGCAAGCTCACCGTACAAATCTCCTTTGAAATCGAGTATGTGCGCTTCCAGAATA
>JAIOPS010000011.1 GCA_021413775.1 Candidatus Kaiserbacteria bacterium
GCGATGAGCTTTTCGTACGCGGGCGATGCCATATATCAATATATGGTAGCACCCTGTGCCGTACACGGACCTCGCGTCAGACGGTCGCGGAGTTGAATGCCGTGAAAAGCATTGAGATGAGGCGCATGACAAGCCAGCCGATAATCGCGTAGCCGATGAGCGCGAACAAGGTCGAAAGCTCGAGCGCGAAACTTCCTATAAATAGCGTCGGGAATGAGCCCGCGAATGGCGCAACGAGAGAGCCGGTGAGGCTGTACATCCACGCGACGAATGGCGCCTGCGCATCGGCTCCGACAAATATGAGCGCAAGCCGGACGACCAGGAGGAAGCTGATGATGCCGAAGACGGTATTCACGATTCTGCCCACCATGCCGGCCGGGTAGTACCAGTACGTCGGCTTCTCGTAGTAGACGACATCATTCATACCCTCAGAGTACGCTTAGCATCATGAGGCCGGCATGAAGGACAGGCTTTATTGAGAATTCGACAGTCCGGCGGCGGGGACATGTGGAGATGATGCGTCCGGTACGGGAGTCCCGCTTTCCGCCGCCTGCCGGGCGACGCGGTTCTCGACAATCGATTGTTGCAGTCGATGCGCATACACCGCGACAGCGACCAGAATGAACACCGCCGCGAGCATTCCGTAAAACTTCAACATCAGTCAATGGTACCAGAGCTACGGCACCGGCATTTGACAAGAAAAGACACGTATGATATTGTTCACGCATCAATCCAGGGCTGATCCAGAGAAGAGGGATCGACCTACAACTCCAGCGACTGACATTGATACCAACCGAGACCAAAATCTTTGTCGGTTTATCCAAAGAATAATTCTCATTGCTATGCAAACAGGAATCATCGCCCGCCTCACCGATAAGGGATTCGGGTTCATCAAAATCGAAGGTGCTGAAAAAGATCTCTTTTTCCACTCGAACGAGCTCGTCGGAGTCACTTTCGACGCACTTCGCGAGGGTGACAAGGTCACTTTCGAGACCGCAGAAAGCCCGAAGGGCCCGAACGCGATCAAGGTCAGCCGCGTTGCTTAATTGCAACCCGCAAATCAAAACGCCTCCTTCGGGAGGCGTTTTGATTTTATGCGAAGCTAGGAGTCCGAGCGCCAGACGTCTTCTTCGCGGATGAAGCGTTTGCGTCCGGACATTTCAAACGTTTCCGTCTCCGCGCTGAAAAGATGCGTGTCGACGTGCATATCATGCGACTGGACCGTCAGTATATTGAATGATTGCGCTTCACCCCGCCCGCGCATAGATACCGTCCCCGCCTGCACAGCGAGTGACGGCCGTGAGAGGTCTCTATAGCGTGAATCAGTGGACGTCACCGAACTCCGGTGATAGTGACCGGCAAGGTAGAGGTCGATGCGACTCGAAGCAAGACCGTATACGGCGTGCTTCGCTCGGCGCACAAGCGGGCGCAGAAGGTCTTTCGGCAAATCGAGGGGGTGGTGCGTAACGACGATACGCGTCGTCTCCGGATGCAGCGTCGAGAACCACGAACGGAGCTCCTCGACCTGCTGCTTTCCTATTTTGCCGTTCGATATCTTCCCTCTCCGGACTGTATCAATTGACGCGATGGCGACCTCGTCATCCGCATAGCGTGGCGCGATTTCTTCGGAGATATGCTGCTTGTACCTGTCGTAGGGACTGAGCGCGCGCTTGATGGGCGCATAGACGGGCCTGATGTCGTGGTTTCCGGGTATGACGAAAACGTGCGCGCCGGAATTTTTAACTGCACCCAAAAAAGCCTGCGCATCTTTGAATTGCTCTATCTCCGCCCGCTGCGTGAGGTCTCCCGATACGACGATGATATCGGGCGATGCCGCAATGATGGACTCCTGCAGCTTCCCGATGACGAGGGGGTCGGTCTTGCCGAAGTGAAGGTCCGAAACGTGGAGGATTTTTCTCATGGAATGGTCGTTATAGACACGGTGCACTGTCTAGCGGCTTCTCCGGTGCGCCGGTCTTTGGCATACTGTGCTGATGATGAATGTAGATGGTGCGGCTTTTTTCTTTCTGTACGGTTTTTCGGGGCACTCTCAGACCGTTGATTCTCTTCTCGTTTTCCTGTCTATCTACCTGCCTATCATACTCGTAGTCGCGGCAATTTTCTACATGGTGCTGGCGGCGTATCCGCGCCGCGAAAAGGAGGCGGCATTCATTTCCGGCCTTCTCTCGGTCGCTCTTTCACGGGTTGCTGCCGGAGAGACAATCCGCTTTTTCCTCCCACGCGAGCGGCCGATGTTCGCGATGCACCTGCAGCCCCTCTTTCCTGAAGACTCATCGTCGTTCCCATCGGGTCACGCGCTCGCGCTCTTCGCCGTGGGCGGCATGCTCTACGCATACAACAAAAAGGCCGGCGTGCTTTTCAATGTACTTGCGCTCGCCGTGTGCATCGCGCGCGTGGCTTCCGGCGTGCACTATCCATCGGACATCCTTGCCGGGGCCTTGATAGGATCCGGCTGCGCGTGGCTCGTGTGGCAATATGCGACGCCGTACATTCGTAGCCGACTGCAGACCCTCACACAATGAAAAACTTTTTCAGGCAACTTTTTGGCAACGCGCGTGCGATATTCAGCCCCGCATCTCTCCCGTGGCATACGGCGGCCATTCTGCTCACTGTCGTGTCGGTCCTCTCGGGCTTCGACTGGTGGTGGTTTGAGCTCTCGCGCAACGCGACGCTCCTCTCGCTCCTCCTGCCCGCGGCGCTCATCGGCTTTTTTATGCCGTTCGCCGTGCCCATGGCGCTCGTCCTCATCGGTATTTACAAAAACGACCCTCAGTACCGTGCGAAAGCGCTCGCAGTGGCTCAAGCCGTCATCATCGCGTTCCTGCTCTCTGCTCTCTACAAGGCGCTGACGGGCCGCGTACATCCGGAGGTCACGCAGCTTTCCGATCTGGTCGACATAAGCCGTCAATTTCAATTCGGATTCCTGCGGGGAGGCATCTTCTGGGGCTGGCCTTCTTCGCATACCACTGTAGCGTTCGCAGAGGCATTCGCCCTGTACCACCTCTTCGGGAACAAGCGCGCGAGAATTGTTTTCATCATCTACGCCTTCTATATCGGACTCTGCGTATCCATGACGATTCATTGGTTTTCGGACTTCGCCGCAGGAGCAATCTTCGGCACCCTCGTGGGCACCATCGTAGGCCGTTCATTTCTCAAACGCCGGCTACAGCCGATGCAATAACAAAGCCGCCCGAAGGGCGGCTTTGTTGCTTCCGAAAAGACAGGTTACTTGAGGTGCGGAGAGACGAGCTTCGTCATCTCGAACATCGTCACTTCTCCCTTACCGCCGAAGAGAGTCTTCAGCTTATCGTCAGCCAAGATATTGCGCTTGTTGGCCGGGTTTTGGAGATTATTCTTCTTGATGTATTCCCAGAGCTTCTTAACGACCTCTCCGCGTGACATCGGGCCCTTGCCCGTGACCGCTTCGAGTTCCGGCGAAAGCTGCATCGGTTTGAGCAATGCGGGATTGGCTGTTCGTACCATAAACGTAGTCTACAAAGTTATTGTGTAATATATATTCGACAAGCGGATTATATACCAGATAGCGCCCACTGTCCGCAAGGGCTGTGCGCAGGGAGAAATCGGCTCGGGAGGCGGGATTCCGGCGTTACCGGACGGTGATGTCGGCGGCACACGAGCCGCTCTCACCCTCATCATCGTACACTGTGATGAAGTAGCGGGTGGATGCTTGCGGCGAGACAGTTGTGCCGCCCGAAAGCGAGATAGGGCCCACGTGCGCGAGGACTGCACGCGACGCATTCTGCGCAGACCATGCAAGACTCGCGCTCTCGCCTGAGTGAATCACTGCGGGATGCGCCGAAATGACGCAGCCGGGAAGAATTTTCTGCGGTTCGACGGTTAGTGTCGTATAACACGAGCCGCTACCGCCCGGACCCGTGACGGAGAGACCGAACGTACGCGATGCCGTCTGCGAAGAGAATGTTTCCGAACCGGACAAGGGTACGTCTCCGATGCCGAGAAGCTCCGCACCGGTCGCACCCTGAGTTTTCCAGAGCACGTTCACCCCTCCACCGTACGACACGCTTTGCGGAGACACAGAAATCGAGCATTCGGGCTGCGCTGCAGCTTTGATTGTCGCTCCGGGCGGATTATAAGAAGCCGATGTGTAGATGCCCGGTTCGCTTTCTTCTGACGGAGGCGGCAACTGAACCGCCGGATGAGACGGAGCTCCTCCCAGTATCCGCTGGTATGCTTCATCGGCAGATGCTCCCTGTGAGCGCCCCTCTACAGAGGCCCGTGCGGCCGACGCGTGCCCGCCGACTGAATATGCGATTCGGGTTATCGAGTCTCCGATGGCAATCTTCCCTGTTTCATCGAGCGATGCCGAGAACCCCACGACTACGGCGAGAAGAAGAAAGAGTACGATGGTGCTGCGTGACATATCTCACATGCTATCTCCTTTTGCAGGCATGTACCCTTCTCACACTGTGGATAGGTATCCCGACGGGATGCAGCCGAATCCTTCTGAACATATGCAATTCGTATGAAACCGACTTCCGCGCTATTATCGGTCAATGGATTTCACGCAGGCAGTCATCATGGGCATTGTCGAAGGTTTTACGGAATTCCTTCCCGTGTCTTCAACGGGCCATCAGATTATC
>JAIOPS010000034.1 GCA_021413775.1 Candidatus Kaiserbacteria bacterium
AGCGGCACTTCATTTCTCTGCCATGCCTCCAGTATCGGGTCGGTGAAGCGCCACATCGCGCGCACCTCGTCGGTAGCAATGAAGAGCGCCTGGTCACCGCGGATGCCGTCGACGAGCAATTTCGCGTACTCTTCGATGTACGGCACGTGCACGGACGGTTCCCTCAGCATGTAGTGAAACTCCCTTCGCTCGGTCGCGAAGGTGAATCCGGGTGTCTTCGACCAAAATTCGATGAGAATCTCCTCGCGCGGTTCGAGCCGGATGATGACTTCGTTTTTGTGGTGCGGTCCGGGCGGACAGAGACACGGCTCCGGATGCTTAAAGGTGATGACGATTTGTTTCTGAGCTGCTCCCAGACGCTTACCTCCTTCCATGATGATGGGCACGCCCTTCCACTTCGGATGGTCGAGTTCGGCACGAACTTTAAAGAACGTCTCCGTGTTCGAATCCTTCGCTACGCCGTCTATGTCGCGGTACCCGTCATACTGCGCCCGCACCGTGGAGGAACGCACGCCGGCACCCGTAATCGGTACGAGCCGGGAAAGGATGTCTGCACGCTTCTTCTGAATCGCGGCGGCTTCGAAGGATTCGGGATGCTCCATTGTTATGAGCGCGAGAATCTGCAGGAAGTGATTTTGTCCGACATCCCGGAATGCACCGACTCCGTCGTAAAACGGCCCTCTTTTTTCCACGCCTATCTCTTCCAGCATGCTGATGCGGACGGATTCGATGAGCTGATTGCCCCACGTAAGCTCGAAGAGATTGTTGGAAAAGCGGAACGTCAGAATGTTCTGCAGCATCTCTTTCGCGAGGTAGTGGTCGATGCGGTAAATCTGCTCTTCCTTGAAATAGCTGCCGAGCAGCATATCGAGTCGTTTCGCCGTTTCGGTATCGACGCCGAAAGGTTTTTCCACCATCACACGCGTCCACCCTTCATCCGGTCCGCACGGCTCGGAAAGCCGTGACTCTGCAAGGTGCTTGAATATGACTTCGTAAAATTCCGGGGCGACTGAGAGGTAAAAGAGCTTGTTGGCGCATACTCCCCACTCCCCGTCGAGCACATCGAACTTTTTCTTCAGCGCTGCATAGCTGTCGGCCTCATCGAAATCACCGCGCTCAAACTGAAAAATCGCCAAGAAATCAGCGAGCTCCTTTTTGGAAATTTTCTTGCCGGTATGTCCAAGCACAATCTCGGCGACGAATTCCCGGAATGTTTCGTCGGTCAAATCCCTTCGCGAGAAGCCGACGACACGAAACATCTGCGGCAACTCTTTTTTTTCGTAAAGATAGTAGAGGGCCGGTATGACCTTCCGCCGCATGAGATCACCCGTCGCTCCGAAGGCCGCAAGTATCGTCGGAATGTTATTTGCGGGCAGCACCATAGGACGCACGTATTATACCTTCAAAATTATGTCTTCAATCCGCCTCCCGCCTGTTTGACGTCCCGCCGGCGGCATTACGTAACGTGCTATCCCCATTGCTCTCGGCGCTCACGGGGATACAATCCAACTCCACGGTTATCTGCCCCTCACGGGGGTCCGCCAAAATAGAAACGGCGGACAGGAAGCAGGGTGTAATTCCCTCACTGTGCCGCAACGGTAAGCCCCCTCGGGGGTAAAGTCCGGTCTTCAGATACTCGTTTTCCCGAGCAGGAACACATGCGTCGCATTTGCACGCCTGGTTTCAGAACTCCCTCGGGGAGTTTTTCTCGTTTTACCCTATGCCTAAATCATTCTCAGCCGTATCTCTCGTCGCTATCACGCTCGTCATATTCGGACTTGCGCTCTCTCCCCGCATTCATCCGGCGCACACGCCCTCAATGAGCTCCTCCGCCACACCGACGACTTCCCCGCAGCAGACAATCACGCACGATGCTCCGGAGAAAAAACAGACTGTCGCACCTGCTGCGGTTGCGACGACGACTCCGGCATCCGTGAATGTTCCGCCGCCCGAAGATACTGCGACCGCCACCACATCCGCAGTTGCCGTTCCCGTACTCACGGACGCGACACTCTCTTTAGAGGGCGTTTCGTTCGGCATCACCTCGGGGCAACGTGTGCTCGACACGATGCGCTCGCTGCAAAAAGACGGCCGCCTCTCATACACAGAAACGGAGTACCCGGGTCTCGGCGTGTTTATTGAGTCAATCAACGGCAAGAAAAATGGAGGCGGACTGTACTGGTTCCTCTACGTCAACGGTACACCTGCGGAGAGCGGCGCATCACAGACAAGTATCAAAACAGGCGATGTCATTGAATGGCGGTACCAAAACGGTTATTAAATTATTTTTATTACTTCAATCTTCGTATGAAAAACTTTCTCTTTGCCGCAGCTGTACTTCTCACGTGTGCAGGTGCTCCGGCTGCGGTTTTCGCCGACGGACCGGTTTTATCCGGCACGACGGACATACGCACCGAGGCGACGAGCGCCGCCGGCGCAACCGTGAGTTTCTCGGTCACGGCTACAGACGCATCGAGTACCCCGCTCTCCGTCGCGTGCGACCCATCTTCCGGAAGCATGTTTACACTCGGTACGACGACGGTTTCCTGCAGCGCGAGCGACAGCGCTTTTGCAACGAGTACCGCATCTTTCTCCGTAACTGTCGTGGATACAACACCGCCCTCACTCATTCCTCCTCCTGACCAGTCATTTGCGACATCCACATTCCCCGCGCCGCTCACCCTCGTCAACGCGACGGCGACGGATACGGTCGACCCGACTCCCGTAATTTCTTACACTCCTCTCACGTTTTCATCCGGCACAACGACCCTCGTATGGACTGCGACGGACGCCTCGGGCAACACCGCGACGAGCACTTCTTTGGTCACAGTATCCGACTCGACGTCCGCGACGACATCCAATGCGTACATCGCGGTGCGGGACGGCGCCACACTCATCGGACCGATTGCGGTAACGCTCTCCGGCTCGAGTACAGTGCAACTCTCGCCGACGGGCGCGACGACCACGTACGCGGTTCCCGCAAACAGTGTCCTCGCACTGCTCGCTTCTCTCGACGCTGCGACCAGCACATTCGACATCACCGACCTGCAATATTTCAGTTCATTCAGCTCGTTTCTCGTGAACTGCATTTCAGTACCGGCCTCGAGCGCTGCTCCCGATTGCTACAGCTGGACGTACGCGGTCAACGGCTCATTCCCCGCCTCCGGCATGGATACGAATGTGCTTCAAAACGGCGATACAGCCTACGTATTCTTCGGTTCCGGTTGGCAGGTATCTGCAGACAAAACCGCTGCAGAAACCGGAGAAACGGTGACGGTTACCGCAGAAACATACGATGCGGCGACGGATACGTACATTCCTGCAAGCGGCGTTGTTGTGGGCGCAGTTCAGTTTGATTCCAACTTTAACGCAACGGAATTTGCGACGTCCACGACCGATTCGAACGGGCATGCGTCTTTGTCCGTGGCGACTGCCGGAACATACTCTCTCGGAGTTCAGTCGACCGGATACTATCCCAGCGTATCGCTCGCTGTTACAAATCCCGCACCTGTCTCTTCAGGCGGTGGAGGTACTTCGCCGGTTGTTTTCAATTCGACATCCGCACTCGCCTACCTCGTTTCGAAACAGAACACGGACGGTTCGTTCTCTGCCCCCCTCTATACCGACTGGGCAGCGATTGCATTCGGCACCGCGCCCTCGAATGCGGGGTCGGGAAAACTCTCCGCATACATGCGCACCTCATCGCCGACCATGTCTTCAGTTTCTGACTACGAACGCCATGCGATTGCGCTTGAAGCGCTCGGTATCGACCCGTATTCGGGGACACCGGTGAACTACATCGCGCCGATTATCTCCGCTTTCGACGGGACGCAAATTGGTACGTCGGATTTCCGCGACGACATCTTCGGTCTCTTAGCGCTCATGCATGCCGGCTATGGCGCATCTGATGCGATTATCCAAAAGGCGGCTGCCTACGTCATCTCAAAACAGAGTGCGAACGGCGCATGGGGCGATCCGGATACTACGGGCGCAGCCATACAGGCTCTCGGTCCTCTGTATGCAATCTCCGGAGTAAATGCGGCACTGGGCAAGGGAGCCGGATACCTCGCTTCGACGCAGCACTCCGACGGTGGATGGGGGTCCATCGATTCGACAAGCTGGATACAGACGGCGATAAACGGCATCATAGAAGCGCACACCCCCGGTTTCGAAACCGAAAATTCCTGGAAATCATCGGGTGGAAAACTGCCGACAGATGCGCTCGCAACAGCACAGCAGTCCGATGGAGCCGTACGACCGGCGTCAGACTCCGCTGAAAACCGCGTCTGGAGCACGAGCTATGCGGTTGTTGCGGCATCCGGGAAAAGCTGGGTCTCGATTCTGAGTTCGTTTCCGCGTCCTGCTTCAAGCGGCGGCGGGGGTTCGACGGACACGGGTACCACCACACCATTAGCAATCGCGACGTCCACGACAGCGACATCGACCACGGCAACATCATCTGTAGCGACGTCTACGTCCGCAACCGCCACCTCAACGACTTCAATCGCTACGTCTACACCGTCCATCGCACGAATGGCCCTCACATCAACAACGCAGCCGACTCACCTTACGACGACGAACCAGAAGTCGCCCGTCAAAAAAACTGCGCCTGCCATCACACGGGAGAACAATCCGCCGACATCAACGACAAGTAACGCCATCCGACCAGATTCACAGGTTGCGGCCTCCGCGTCCTCGGACGGTGTACTACACACCGTGTGGAATGCGTTGGTATCGTTCTTCCGGCGCCTCTTCTAGTCCGAAAAAAGCCGTCGGTACATATCTTCCTCGAGCGGTATGAGTACTTCCGCACGGTCGATAGCGCCTGCAAACTGAACGGGTACATCTTCAATAACGACGAGCGGCTGCTGTTCAGCCCCCTCGCCCATAAGGAGAGTCGCAACAGTCGCCAATGAATCCGCTACGTTGGTCTGCGTGACCTCGAGTTGTTTGCCGAAAATATCCCTTTCACCACGATAATCGCGTACTCCCCGGAATCCCGCGTAGCCGAGCGCGACACCGGTGACGCCGGCGCGAAGCGGAGCGACCCTGCTGTCCGTAATAACGATACCGAGATTTGAAACGCCGTACTCTCTGAGGAGTTCTTTCCTGAGCTGATCAGCGGCTTTAAAGCAATCCTCCGGCAAAAGGATAAGTCTTCCGTCCGAATTGGACTCGTCAATGCCGGCGTTCACGATTGCAACTCCATCGCGGACCGTAAGCCACCATTTCGGCAATATTTTCATCCGCCACGTACTTTCAGAAACAATCAGAGCCTCCTTATCTTTCACGTCCGCTGTCCTTCCTTCGGAGAGCGCGACTATCTTCGAAGCGACGGCAAGTATCGATCCGTCTTTTACCCGCGGGATATGCCGCACAATAAACGCAGCGAGGCTTTCGTCCTCGGTAAAAATCGACGTGCGGATAGGAGTACTTTTCATATACGCATGTACCTCTGTCACGCAATCGCTCTCGTCCGGACGTCATCGGTTTTCCAAATCTCAACATGCTCCGCTATCTCAGCGACGGCAAGATTCTCAACGATAATGCGCGCAACGTCGTGAGGCTCCATCGAGCTGTCGTAATCCTCATGCTTGTCTTCTCCGAAGAGTCCCGTTTTAATCCGGTACGGATACACGCCGACGACTTTGATGCCCGTCTCTTTCAGCTCGTCTCTGACAGCTTGCGTAAATCCTTCCGCCGCGAACTTACTCGCGCTGTAAGCGGCACCGAGCGCCTTACCTTTCAGTGAACGCACCGAGAGGATGTTGAGAATCACACCTGCACTCCTCTCCCGCATATGTCGTACCGCTTCCAACATGCCGAACGCCGTACCGAAGTAGTTCACCTCCACCAATTGCCGGGCTTTATTGAAATCGATGTTTTCTGCGGTGGCATACGGCATCCACACTCCCGCATTGTTTATCCATATATCTATCCTTCCGAACGCATCCATCGCGGCGCGCCCGAGCGCGACCACCTGCTCCCTGTCCGTCACGTTGCAGTGCATCGTAGGAGCGTCGAGCTCGAGGCCGAGTTCAGTGAGGTCAGGTCCGCTGATATCCGACAGAAACACCTTTGCGCCTCGTTTCGTGAGCTCACGCGCCAGAGCGGCACCCAGGCCGCGTGCTGCTCCTGTGACGACTACAGATGCGTGAGCTAATTCCATGTTCGTTCGGGCATTGTATACCTCTCGCGGAGAATCCGCACAGATTATCGAACCTCGACCGTCAGAATTACAGGCAGCGCTGATCTTTCTCTATCCCGAGAACCTTGCAGGCATCACTGAATTTCCCCGCCGTATAGATTCCCTTCAGATAATCAACGGTGCTCGATTCAGGGCAACGCGCACCCGTTTCGACACCTAAGACTCGGGTGATTGCAGCGCAAAACTGCCGCAGCTGCAGATACTGTAATCCCGGAGGACCGTTCTTCGCGAGTCCCAGCTCAAAACCGTTCACGCAGGACAGACGCAGCTCCGCAGGTGAGAGTGCCGCGCACTGCTTCGCGATTCCGGCGTAATCGGGAGACGGCTCACTCCGCAACGACTGATCGTAACCCAGGGTGCGCGCGGCCATAATGAGCGTCGGTTCCGCCAAATGCGGATAGCGCGCAGTCATCTGCGCCATTGCGGCCGCGAAATCTGATTCGGAACCCGGTTTGATGGCGGCGAGTACTGTTCTCTTGGAATTCCCGTAACAAATTTCCCGGTACGCCGGTTTCTGTTCAAGGCAAATTCCCGTAGGGTCTGCGGCCTCGACCGAAAGACCGTATTCACCGTTCGCTTGGCGCACATCCAGATAATTGAACGCGCCGCCGACGCACAGGTCGAGTTCGCCGGGAACAGATGTCATCTCTTCGCATGAACGGATAGCGAACGCAATCATACGCGACGGATTCCCCAGAGACGCGTCGTCAATGAACGGCAGAGACTGTCCGGCGCCCCGATAACACTCGGCCGATGCGGCAGGCGAGGTCGCGTTTAAAGAACTTGCCACGTACGAACAGAAATCTTTCGCATCGCCGGATTTTTTTGAAGACAGCAGCATTTCTCTCGCATACGATTGAACAAAGCCGTAGTTGCAATAAACACTTTCCGGACCGAGACGGAGCGAACGGAAGTCGGGAACGAGATGGTAGGTTTTGATGGCGACAGCCGACGCAACATTGCTGCACTGACCGTCGAAAGAGGGGTCGCGAACGTAGAGTGCGCCGATGACACGGAGAGCGGCGCCGACGTCGTGATTTTTGACTATCATCCTTGCTATATTTTCTGCGACGCAGTCCTCTTTATTGTCGGATTCCGCACACAACTGCGTTATCGCTCTCACCTGCGTATTTACCGACGTGTGCGGATATATCGTGTACAGAACTCTCGCGCCGATAATGCACGCGATAATAAGCACCAATCCCAACCTCCGAAAAGAGGTCGTCGGTATGCCGCGAATATTCATTACATATCCTTATACCACGGTGACGGGAGACCCGCTCAGGGCTTTTCACCTGAAGGAAACTCGGCCAAGAACGCTTTTCTTCGCCTCCGTTGATTTTGTGGGCATGGGGAGACTCGAACTCCCAATCCTTGCGGAATACGATTCTGAATCGTACGCGTATACCAGTTCCGCCACATGCCCGTCCGGGCATTTTAGAGGAGAATCAGACCTTTGGGAAATATGAATACCCCTCCGGCACTTTCAGTGAGGGTGCATCTTTCCCGTTCCACGAAATCTCACCGTGAATGACCATGTTTGTGATTTTCGGCTGCCATTCGTGCTCTGCGGCATTCACCGCATGCGCGATATCGTCAGCCGTCATTTCTTTCGTCAGCGGTATACGGTATTCAAAAAAGATGGGTCCGCGGTCATACTCATCGGTCGAGAAATGCATCGTAGGACCGGATTCGGATATTTCTCCGGCATCGAGCGCCGCTTTGACGGCATCGTGTACGTGATGACCGTACAAGCCCGGTCCGCCGAAACGGCCGTTCTCGAAAGAGAGCAACGCCGGGTGAATGTTGAACGTTTTCGCAGAATCGAGACCGATTACTTTTTTCAACCAGCCGGAAAGAGCCGCCCACTCGGCTCCGGTGTCGCGCAGTATTGTGAGATACGATGCCGCGTCATACGGCGCGGGCATGAAAATAAACGGCACTCCGAGCCTTTCCGCACGCTCACGCACGCCGCCGTGCTCGTGATTGGAAACGACTGCTACGATATCGGCATCAAGGGCGGGGCTCGTTACGAGATTTTCGAACCCGGAACCTCCTCCTGTCGCAGAGCCTGAAGCAAAGACGATGAGACTCGGGCGGGCCATAGACGCCATACTATACCTTTTCTGCGCTTCAAAATCAGCCTACACATAAAAAGGCCCCGGATGAACCGGGGCCAGTTGCGCCTCCTCTCTCTTTGAATGAACGGGCGACTCAGCGTCTCGCTTGCTGCGCGAGAGTTATTTCAACCGCGCAATCACCCCTCCTGTTTGCCCCGACTCGATACTCGACTTTCTGACCTTTTTCGAGGGTCTTCAAGCCGGAGCGTTCGACATCGCGGATGTGAACGTAGATATCACGCCCATTGTCGTCGGGCTTGATATAGCCGAATCCGCGACCGAACGAAAAGTCGACGACGACTCCGCGATGCCGTCCCTCCTGTGGGAGATTGCCTTCCGACAAGCGGACGAGCACAGCGGCTCGTTTTTTCGGGCTCTCGGTCACGTCTTCGTACTCGAGCCGCTGACCTGCATCGAGCGTCCGAAGACCCGAAAGCTCGATAACACTGATGTGGACATATACGTCCTTCATTCCGCCGGTACGCTCATCGGGGATGATGAATCCATATCCTTTTTGTACATTGAACCACTTCACGGTTCCCGTCTTCATTTGTGTATCCCTCTTGGATTCCGCCCGCATTTCAGGGCGGGAAATATAATACAATGAATACTGATTCGTGGCAAATTACTCAACAGCCTCAATTGTGGCGCCCAGCTTTTTCAGACGTTCGGCGAGATTGGCATAGCCGCGATTTATCGGATACACATTCCTCAGCATCGATTCCCCTTCCGCAGCGAGCATACCGATGAGAAGAAGTGTCGCCGGTCGCAGCGCGGGCGGTGCCTCGATGTCGGCCGCGTGGAGCTTCGTGGGACCTTCGATGAGGACGCGATGCGGGTCGAGCAACTCCATAGTGGCACCGAGCTTTTGCATCAGCATGTAGTGCTTCGCCCGGCCGTCATACACCCAGTCATTAATCAGAGTCTTTCCTTTCGCCTGCGTGGCAACGGGTACAAAAAACGGAAGATTGTCGATGTTGATGCCGGGATACGGACGCGGCGCAATTTTGTCCGGCGCGCCGACGAGTTCGGACGGCAGTATCGTAATATCCCGCAGAACCGTGTGGCCGTTTTCAGAAGCATACCGCTCCCCCATTTCATACCGGAGCCCCATGTGCGAGAGCGTGTAGAGTTCGAGTTCGAGAAAATCAATCGGGCAGCGCTCGATTGTTATTTTCGAATGTGTGGTCGCGGCAAGAGAGATAAAAAACATCGATTCAATCGGGTCCTCGCTCGGGTGCCCGTGTATTTCGGTCGCTATGCTCTCGAGCCCGTGCACCACGAGCGTGGAGGTGCCGACACCTTCCACTTTCACTCCGCAATGCCGGAGGAATACGCAAAGGTCCTGCACCATGTAATTCGCTGAAGCAAATTTGATGGTCGTTATACCGGGCACCTTCGCGGCCGCCATGAGAACGTTTTCAACGCCGGTATCGGATGCTTCGTACATGACAATCTCGGCGGGATTCATGACTCCCACTTCCACGTGATACGTGTGCGTCTCTTCGTTCCCGCTCACCTGGATTCCGAGTTTCGAAAGCGCGTCGATATGTGCGCCGAGACTCCGCTTCCCCAAATCGCACCCCGCGGGTGCCGGTAAGTCGAAGGATTTGAAGAGGTGCGCGAGCGGCGCAATGAAAAGAGCGATGGAGCGGGTTCTCTCGGCCGCAGCTCTATTGAGGCTCAGCAAATCAAGATGCTCCGGCGGTGTAATGCGCATATCGCCGCTTTCATCCCACACAATCTTCACACCGATTGACTCCATCACCTCTATGAGACGCTTCACCTCTTCGATTCTAGGCATGCGCTTGAGGACCGTCTCTCCCTTATTGAGGAGCGAAGCGGCGAGGAGCGCGACCGCGGCATTCTTCGAGATATTCGTTTGGACTGTTCCTGAGAGTTCTTTCCCTCCTGATACGGCGTAGTTCATCCGCGCATGATGACAGACTTCACCTCAAAACGGAAGTGCATACGCGGAAATACAGGCAAGCGTAATGAGCGCACACGAAACGTGCCACAGCCCGTGATGTAAGTCGAACGACTTCTTTTCTCCGATGTAGCGGAAATATCCGGCCGCCGCAAGAAGTACGAGAGCAACACTCACGTTGCCGAGCGGGAACTTCGTAATCACGAGGACAATGATATTCAGTGCAATGACGACGTACGCAGCAATTTGGTCTGCAACGACGAAAGATTTTTCTTCGGAAAGATGGTATCCGGTGCTTGTCACGAAAAGTACGCCGAGTGCGACTGCGAGTCCCCACAGACCCGTGTACGCGGCGGCGGCCAACGGAAGGAGATACGCAAGATTGCTCGAAACCGCGAATCGTTTGAGAGAGCTCATTGCCCACTCATTATACTCTGTGCGTCAGGAAGGAATCGGACCTTCGACCTCTGTTTTGCGGGCGGCAGCGAGCAGCGATTGCGAGAGTGTCATGTGTTGTGTGCGTCAGGAAGGAATCGGACCTTCGACCTCTGTCTTATCAGGACAGCGTTCTACCACTGAACTACTGACGCTAGCGAGGAGCAAAATGGAAGCGCGCTTACATTTTCTCCGAGCGACGCGTCAGAACGAATGTACTGACGCATGGTCGCACCTGCACGTGCAAGTACGGGCGATAGTAGCAAAAATACCTCTCTGATGCTACCTTTTCGCGAGGATTGGTTCCTCCAGTCTATGCCAGACACAGGGAGTATGCGATGCCGCGGGGGATTCACGGACGACGGCGCAATGCCAGCAATTCCGATGCCGGAAATGGTGCCAAAAAACACGGCAAGAAAAATGAGGCGGAACGCCCACGATCCAATCGTCGGAACGAGGGTTTCAGTAAGGCCGCGCAGCGACAGGCGGAACTCGCCGCAAAAGGCGGTTCACTGCTCGGCGATATGCCGATTCTGCGCGAACAACGCGACCGCGACGACTGGCGCCGGTGGAGGTAACACCGAAAAAAATGCCTTCAAATAACGCCGGGTCCGCTACATGCGGGCCCGGTACATTTTTTAAAAGAACCGAAACCCCGACGCGCAACGGAGAATATTGAAAAGCAAAAGGCGCCGGAGACCGGCGCCTTTTTTAATGCGTGAGTTCGGATTATGCGGCGACCGAGGAGCCGACAGCCGTAATATCCTCCCAGCGAATCTTGTCATTCGGAATCAGTACCGTCCGCGCCCGGCAGGTGACGCGCACCGACACCGACGAAGAGTTCGCCAAAATGTCGCTGGTCTTGATTTCCTGCAGCAGAATGTCGCCTGCGCCGGCGACTCCGAAACGGCGGACGGCTTCATCCTGAACACGGCGAAATGCATGGAGGAACGCAACGGTCGTCCGCATGCGGGCTCTCATTTCATCCGTAACCATGGGCCTACTCCCCTTTTGCGGATTTTTTCGTAGTGGGGCATGTCTGAATGCCTATGTGACACTATGCAACACGCGCATATATACGCAATGAGCTATGCATCGGTGCGGGGATACAATCTCCAACGCAAAAAGCGCCGTGCCCCATACAGGGGTCGGCCGTTTTAAGCTTTTTTACACACTTGAATCTACACTCTTTTGTTTCGTCCAAACCACCGGTCTATTCCCGATGTGTCATGTATCAGTTGAGGTGTGAATACAATTACCTATTCTGTGCTCAGCTGAGACACAGAAACCGACGATCAAGCTCCGACTCCACCAGTTACCCGATGGGCAGAACCTTATCAATTTTGAATGAATCCACGAGCAGCTTCCGCTACCCGTGCCTTGTTACGACTTACTCTTTGTCATTGAGTTTGCCTTGGTACCTCGCGAGGAGGTCCTTCGGGCACTCCCAACTTCCCTGAGTTGACGGGCGGTGAGTACAAGGCTTGAGAACGTATTCACCGCGGCGTGGCTGATCCGCGATTACTAGCGATTCCGGCTTCATGGGGTCGAGTTGCAGACCCCAATCCGAACTGACGCCGCTTTTAAAGATTTGCTCCGGGTTACCCCATTGCGCCTCGTTGTAACGGCGATTGTAGCGCGTGTGCAGCCCCAGACATCAGAGGGACATGCTGACTTGGCGTCATCCTCACCTTCCTCCCCCGTGAGGGGGCAGTCTCGCCTGATACGTGTAACAGGCAACGAGGGTTGCGTTCGTTACCCCACTGAAGGGAACGATTCAAACCACGAACTGACGACAGCCATGCATCACCTGTCCTACACCCTCGAAGGCTTCCTATCTTTCGACAGGCGTGCAGTAGGATTTCTAGTCTGGGTAAGGTTCTTCGCTTAGCGACGAATTAAGCCACACGCTCCACCGCTTGTGCAAGCCCCCGTCTATTCCTTTGAGTTTTAGCCTTGCGGCCGTACTACCCAGGCGGTCAACTTAACGCGTTAGCTTCGCCTCCCAGAGGGTCGATACTCCGGAAAGCCAGTTGACATGGTTTAGGGCGTGGACTACTGGGGTATCTAATCCCATTCGCTACCCACGCTTTCGTGCTTCAGTGTCAGGAACGCGCCAGTACATTGCCTTCGCTTTCGGTGTTCCCCTAGATATCAACGGATTTCACCCCTACACCTAGAGTTCCATGTACCTCTCACGCCCTCGAGTCATACCGTTTCGTCCGCAGATCCGGGGTTGAGCCCCGGGGTTTAACAAACGACTAATATGACCACCTACGCACCCTTTACGCCCAATAATTCCGGGTAATGCTTGGGGCCTCTGTATTACCGCTCCTGCTGGCACAGAGTTAGGAGCCCCTTATTCATGAGGTAATGTCAATAACTTCTTCCCTCATAAAAGGTGTTTACGTGCCGAAGCACTTCATCCACCACGCGGTATCGCTCGATCAGACTTTCGTCCATTGTCGAATATTCTCGGCTGCGGCCCCCCGTAGGGGTATGAACCGTGTCTCAGTTTCATCGGTGGGGGTCAGCCTCTCAGCTCCCCTAAACGTCGTAGCCTTGGTAAGCCATTACCTTACCAACTAGCTGATATTACGCAGGCCGCTCCGAAAGCGATAAATCTTTACTCTTGCGAGACCATCGGGAATTATCTCGGCTTTCGCCGAGTTATGCCCGACTTTCGGGGACGTTCCTACGCGTTACTACCTCGTCTGCCATGGGTCTAAACCCATTCGACTTGCATGCCTTATCCATACCGCCAGCATTCACCCTGAGCTAGGATCAAACTCTCAGCAAAAGAATGAATCCTTGTGTTTCGATTGGACGGATCCGTGCGAAATACAAGTAACTCTTGCGAATTTGATTTAGTTCTTTTTTAGGATGGACGAAACAAAAGAATGGATATTCTTCTGTTTCTTACTGTTTATTACTCAACGACTCAATCCTCCTAGAATCTTGTCGCTGTTTTCTTTGTGTTCTTGCTTGTGTGTTGCATTGCTTATCCGGATTTCCGGCTTAAGGAAATCCGAACTTACCATTGTGATTTACAATGATTGTTTTATCCGTATCGAATCCCGCTACAGGACCGACACAGATGCATTTGTCTACGATTGACGGAATGTCAACCGCAAACGTGTCTATTCTTATGTCAAAGTTCAACCAACACTCCAATCTACAACCGGCAATACCGGCATAAGGCCCTTGAGTCGAGTGACTTTCGGGCGGTTCCTCACGCCAACCACGGCGTAAGAAGTGGCCATCAGGAGCGATGGTCGGCCAAGTATACGCACATAAGAATACGAGTCAAGTAAAAGAAGCGGCGGCGCGGGTCCACAAGACCCGTGCCGCCTCAAATATGCAAGAACCTGCAGATATCCGGAGCTATCCGCGACAGAACGCCTCCGCTATCCGCGCCTGTAATCCGCGCGCATCGGACAGCCCAGGTTCGGGGGCATATGCCGATAACACGCCGGATGTGCTCATAATGCGGTCGATGTGGCGCACCCGGGCGACAATCGAGTCTGACTTCTCGAGCAGCTCGCACATGATTTTCGGAAGGCCTGCCCGGTCGGGCTTGTCGCGCGAGCTTTCGTGAAGTCGCAGGCTTCGGCGACTTGTCTGAAACTGCACCTCCGTAAAGTCGTCGTCGCGTTTGGAGCGGACGAGCAACAGCCATGCCGCAACATTCATCAGACGTGTGGTCATCCGCATACTCTCAGCCGCATATGCGGCGGCGACCGACCGCTCGAGCGTCTTGGACGCACGTTTGCCCTGCCCGTCGAGATAGGCCGCAACTTCTTCGACAAGTGACATGCCCTCCTTGAAAAGGAGCGCGAACGCGTCCGACTTGCTGTACACCTTCACGTAGTCCGCGAGATACACCGCGGTCGATTCTTGTACCCGCATGTGCATTCTCCGTATCCTCAGTGATTGCCTGCACAAAACCGTACCACCGTTTTAAAAATCGGGCGAGGGAACATCTTCCGCACACTTTTTACGTAACAATGCGTTCAATCCACAGCGGAATAAGCCGTGAGGCCTCCGGCGAATCGTAACTTTCGGAGCCCTCGATGACGCGAAGAATCTCCGGATGGAATTGCAGAGAATAGATATTTTCTCCGTACTTAAGCGCACTGAAACGGCACGCGGCGCCGGATGCGAGCACAGTCGCGCCATGCGGAAGCTTCGTCGCGGAGTCTTTATGCTCATACTGCGCGAAAAATTTCTTCGGCATGTCCGCGAAAAGCGCATCCGCTTCGCCTGCTTCGGTGAGCGATACCTGAAACGCACCTCTCTTGCTCTGTTCGCCGTCATTACTCACATGACCGTTATGCATCTCGGCGATGAGTTGATGGCCGAAACAAATTCCGAGCACCGGGATGCGATGCTCTTCAGCGCACGAGACAAGTGCCTTCGCGCGCGAGAGGATTATGGTCGACATCAGCCGCATCGGGTCTTCGAGAGGCCTACCTCCGTGAAAATCAAAGTCCGATGAGCCGCCGAAAATAATGCCGTCGAAATTCTCAAGCAGAGACTCCGGCGTTTCCCATGCCAGCTTGCTGTCCACGGCTGAAAGAAAGTCTACGCCGGCGCGATTCCCTATCGAGCGCCGGTAATTTTCCCGTTCGCGCTCAATGCGGGCTTCGGTGATGCGCGATTGAACGACGAGTATTTTTTTCATGTCTTCTTATACTACAGGTATTTGAAAAAGAATTTCGGCGGGTGGGGTGTGAATCCACCCGCCGTATCCGGGGTGCGCCGACCTCGACGCGTCAGGTCTTGGACCACCGGGTATACCCGGGTCGCTGGGTCGCATCCTGCACATCGCGCGTCGCAATGCGCCGCTTCTGCTGCTCGCCGAGCCGGGTTCCCCGGACGACGCCTTCGCTCTTCGAACTCCGCCGCTTGGCGGGCTTCGGGCCGGTGCCCTCCGCCGCTGGAGAGTTGTTTTCAGTCATTCTGCGCTCCCATGGTGCATCCGGGAATCATCCCGGCCGGTCACGATTGTCGTGAACCGGGATTGAGGTTCTCCGCCAGCCGGCGGATGAGCGCCAATCCCGAATCACAAAGGCCCCCTCGCGGGGGCCTTTGTATTGTTTTATGAAAAAAATTACAGCCCCCGGAGTTCCAGTGTGCGCATCATCATCATTGTTGCGACCGAGTGCATACACAGAGAATATACCCGAAGAACACAGTGTCAAGAAAAAGTTATGGCCCCGCGGACAAGCCGCGGGGCCGGAAGTCTGAAAAAGTTCAGACGAAAATTTCAGCGAAGGACGTTTCAATCCGGACGGCAATCACCATCGCTCCGTGCGCGACCGGTTCATGTGCGACGCTTCGCGTGTAAAGGTACGCGAGCTCATTGTCGTGGCAGCGCCGGATAACGGCACCAGCTCTGTCAAACCAGCAGAGCTTGCCTTCGCCGTTCGTACCGAGCCCCAGGCGTCTGTTCTCCATCGCTGCAAACGACGAAGGCTTCTCAAACACAAGTGGCAGGCGGCATGCTGTACCGGGCGGGTCGGAAAGAGTCATAGACGGTCACCTTTCTGTTCGTGGCAGACACGAACGCTATGCAGCTTTTTGCGCGAGCGACGCACCGATAAACGCCGCCATTTTTTCGCGGGTCGTGTCGGCCCACTGAAGTCCGCCGATGAACGTGCGCGTCTTCGACTCAATTCGTCCGACCTGTTGGAAGGACTCCTCATGGTCGCCCGCCAGAATGGTCACGACCAGCCTTGAGCCGAGCATGTTCCGCTCAATCGGCCTCATCATCGTGATGAAGTCGTACGCGGCCCGGTACCCTTCGAGCGTCATGACGGCGACGCACTGATGACTGCGCCCTGCAATCTGCAAAGCGGCCATCGTCGGCTTGGCACATGCACAGCCGATACCGAAGATGACCGGCGTCGTGCCGCTGATGATTCCGCGGACGGAATCCGACAAGGTAATCGCATCCGCATCCTGCGGACACTTGCTGAGGCGGTCCGACGCGCCGACGTGCGGCGCAAACGCTTCAAGGGTCGAGCGCAGGTCGGGGCTCGAGCAGATGATTGATGCCCTCATATCGCTTCCTCTCAAAGAGCTGCGAACGAGACTCAAAAGGCCCCTCCTGGGAGGGGCCTTCGGTTGCGTTCTGGGTTGAAAACCTTACGCAGTCGAAAGCCCCGTCCTAAGGACGAGGATGCTAACGACGACGCCTGAAGTTATTGGCTTCATTACCAATACCGTATCAAGCCCGCAAAACTCGTCAAGTGAGCGTGGCATGAAAAAGAATTCCCCGCCGGCAGCGCGCCGGCGGGGTCGGATTTCAAAAGAATGTACGGACTCACTTCACTTCGGGCGGTTCGGTCGAATGAACGACACGGACGGACCGTGCGAGCAGCCTGTTGAGCGCGCCGATGTAGGCTTTGGCCGAAGCGACCAATGTATCCGGGTCGGCGCCCTTGGCGGAAACGGTACAGTTCTCATTCGAGAGCCGGACCGTTACTTCCGCCTGAGCGTCGAGCCCTTCAGTGACCGCATGCACCTGATACAGCTCGAGCTTCGCTTCGTGCGGGACGAGCTCCTGAATCGCCTTAAAGATGGCATCCACGGGTCCGTTGCCGACAGTCTGCGCGGTCGAGTGCTTGCCGTCGATGTCGAGCGAGAGGGTCGCAGTCTGCGGCCCCATCGTCCCGGCGATGACGGTGAGCGAGAGCATCTTGATGCGGTCGTGCGCGTGCGCGATTTCCTGGTCGACCAAGGCGGCGATGTCTTCGTCGTAGATGTGCTTCTTCTTATCGGCGAGTGCCTTGAAGCGGACGAATGCATCCTCGAGCTGATTATCGCCGAGCTTATAGCCGAGCTCTTCCAGCTTCTTCACGAACGCGTGACGACCGGAATGTTTGCCCATAACGAGCGAACTCTGTTTCGCCCCGACACTTTCGGGCGTCATGATTTCGTACGTCTGAGTATGCTTCAGCATGCCGTCCTGGTGGATGCCGGATTCATGCGCGAATGCATTGCGCCCGACAATGGCCTTGTTGTACTGCACCGGGAAGGACGTGACCGCTGAGACGAGTTTTGACGCCCGCGTCAGCATGGTCGAACGGATGGCCGTCAGGTACGGCAACACGTCGTTCCTGACTTTCATCGCCATCACGATTTCTTCGAGCGCGGCGTTGCCGGCGCGCTCGCCGATACCGTTGATGGTGCATTCGATTTGACGCGCACCAGCCCTGACCCCGGCGAGCGAATTCGCAACGGCCAGCCCGAGGTCGTTGTGACAGTGCGTAGAGAAGCGGACCGTACTTGCGTTCGGCACTCGGTTCATCACCATCAGAAAGAGCGTGAAATACTCCTCCGGCGTGATGTAGCCGACGGTGTCGGGCAGGTTGATGGTCGTCGCGCCCGCCCGTATTGCCGCTTCCACGCACCGGCACAGAAAGTCGTGCTCGGTGCGCGTTGCGTCCTCAGCCGACCACTCCACGTTGTCAGTATGACCGCGCGCACGCGTCACCTGCGCGGTCACCATCTCGAGCACTTCGTGCGGCGCCTTCTGCAGTTTGAACTGCATATGCACCGGCGAAGTCGAGATGAAGGTATGGATGCGGCTGCGCTGCGCAGGCTTGATGGCCTCAGCACACCGGTCGATGTCTTTCGGCGAAGCGCGGGAGAGTCCGCAGATAACCGCGTTCTTCGCGCGCTTGGCGATTTCGTTCACGGCGGCGAAATCACCCTCCGATGCAATCGGAAATCCCGCCTCGATAACATCAACGCCCATCTCGTCCAGCAGTTCCGCGACCTCGAGTTTTTCCTCGTGGGTCATCGTAGCTCCGGGGCATTGTTCCCCATCGCGCAGCGTCGTATCGAAGATGATGACGCCGTCCTTGTCGTTACCTGTCTGCGTAGTCATTCCCAGTACTCCTTCGTGTGGGTTTCGGCGTCCGGAAAACGGACATGACTCAATACACTCTAATGAATATCAAAGAACAGTATGTGTGTGCTCTCCCAAACGGAGAGGAGGCCCCGGTGAGGGGCCTCCTTTTCTCTATGTGCTGGACCTAGAGACAAGCAGAACCCCCACCGGAGCGGCTAAGGAGAAGTCCAAGGAGAAGGCCTTTTATCTGTACGTTCGACATACTGTGAGAATATATCCGCACCGTACGGCTGTCAAACATACTGTTGACAGCAATTTCCTGCGGGTATACGCTCCTCGGTATGAGTACGAATGCAGGCATGATTATTATTAGCCGCTCAGAAAACAGAGGGGCGTCTTTGTAGTACTCACTCCAAAGGACAACAACAAACGAGCCCCTCACCGGGGGCTCGTTTCGTTCTGGCACCTGCATCGGATTCGCCGGCCGGCGAACGGAGGCAGATGCCAGACCGAGGGTCTGGACAGGTTTCGTGAAGGAGCCTGCTGGCTCTTTGACGTAACCTGAAAATCTTGATGGAGGCCGGTAATGCACCGCATAGTCGTTCCGTACCGTCGCGAAGAAACTCTACGCGCGATACTCGCCAAGTACCGTCTGCAGCTGGTCGACGCATTGTCGACAGCATGCGCAATCGACGTCAACGGTGATTTCGAACTCGACGTCGAGTTCCTCGATATCCCGCAAAACGTGATGGCCAAAACCGCCGACGTGCTCCGGTACGTCGACAATCACGGGCGCCGATGTCTCAACATCCCGGAAACACTGTCGCTCGGTCTTGTGATGACGGACAAAGTCCTCATCTGTCTTGGCCAGCGACACCAGGGTCCCTGCATGGAGCATGCGCTGGTGACGATACATAAAGAAGCGCGATTCACGGGCTTCTACGGCCCGTGGAATAAAGGCCGTCATCTGATTCCCGTCACGACGACACCCGATATCCTCGCATAACCTCACACCAGAAAGCGGAGCCGTGTTATGACCAAAAACGCATCCATCGCGCTCTTCGGAACAGGCCAGTTGCGCGGTACTTTCGACAGACTCATGTCGAGCATTAACCGCAATGAGGACTGCTTCGTCTCGCCGATGCCGTCGCCGATGGAAATCAGCGACGGCGAACTCACGCGCCTTCTGTCCGAGCGACTGCGACCGGTGAATTTTGCGGTCGTCGGTCTCGCGGGTCCCTACCTCGAAATGCGGCACTCCGCACAGCTGCTCTCGCAGCTCACCGTGCCGTGCGCCGCCTTCGTGAATGACGAGGGCTACAAAGCTCTGGTGCAGACCCCCGGCGTGATCCGGAGCAACATCAGAGTCACTGTTCTGCTCCAGCCGGGGACCTGGGAAGGCGGCCTTGACCGTGCCCTCGAGTACTTCGAGCCCCGCAGCCTTATATCGGTCCGCGGGAACGAGTTGTCCCATTGCGAAATCGAGGATTCCGCGCGGGCAATCCGTGCTGCAGCTTTGCAGTGAGATTTTCGGGTTCTACCGGGCCGCCGCGCATCAGCGTGGCGGCCCGTTTCCTTTGTATTGACACTTCGCGGGAGGAGCATATTCTGGACGCAGCAAAGCCTGTGAAGCGGTTCCCTGTAGAGACAGGGGTTCGGGCCGCAGAGGCGACGCTGCATAAGTAGCGCCCGGGTTCTCCCGTAACAGAGATAATCCGTCCATCCGGACGAGATGAGAAATAAGTAAGGTGGCACCGCGATTTGAAACTCGCCCTTAACGCACAATTGTATTTGTGCTGTAAGGGCGGGTTTTCGTTTTCAGACGGAAACTTGCATCACCGCGGCGAAAAGAGCAAAGGCTCCCCGCGGGGTTCTTTTGTTCTTTTCGCCAGCCATATCGTCACAGAACGGAAAAGGATATCGTCATGCTTACTCCCCGCCCTCTGCAGCCGTATGCCCTGCTCATGCTCAACAGTATCGCGCGGCAGGGACTCGACATTCTCGCCGACCAATGCACGGTGTACGAGAACAACCTGAAGGACCCGCATGCCATCTTGGTGCGCAGCACCAAAGTGGACACGGACGACTATGAAGCGGACCTGCTCGCCATCGCGCGAGCCGGCGTCGGCTACGACAACATCACCGTGGACAAAGCGACTGAGCGCGGCATCCCCGTCTTCTTCGCTCCCGGTGCGAACGCGAACTCCGTGAAGGAACTCGTCTTCGCGTCTCTCGGCATTGCTGCGCGCAATCTGCATCGCTCGCAACAGTTCCTGCAAGGTATCGACACCGAGCTGCCGAACAGCGAAATCGACAAGCTCGTCGAAGCCGGCAAGAAAAAATTCTCCGGTTTCGAACTTCTCGGCAAGAAGTTCGGCGTCATCGGCATGGGCAACATCGGTCGTCTTGTCGCAAAGACCGCGCTCGCGCTCGGGATGGAAGTCGTCGCCTACGACCCGCATCTCACGCCGGACCAGTGGGAAGAGAGCGTCGACCCGGGCGTAAAGCGCGTCGCCGGCATCTTCCAGCTCTTCAAGCGTGCCAACATCGTGTCGGTACACGTTACGTCGACCGATGAGACGCGAAACCTCATCAACGACGGCAACATGGCGGACATGCACGACGGGACCATCCTTATCAACATGTCGCGCGAGCCCGTCTGCAACGAGAAAGAC
>JAIOPS010000010.1 GCA_021413775.1 Candidatus Kaiserbacteria bacterium
CGTACCGAAGACGGCGGATGCCAAAAAGGCGCTCCTCGCGCTCTCCGGCGTAAAGGGTTTCGAACGCCTCTCGACGAAGCGTGTAAACGCAGGACTCGTGGCGCTCTCTCAGAAGAATGAAGCCGTTGAAAAGAGCTTCCGTAATATCGGTTCCATCACGGCAACGGACGTGCGCAGTCTGAATCCCGTCGCTGTTCTTAAGGCGACCTACATTCTCATCGAGAATCCGGCGGAATCACTCGCACTCGTCGAATCGCGTATGAACAAAAAAGCATAATATATGGCACTCTTCGGCTCAAAAAAGAAAAAGGAGGTAAAAAATACGGAAGGCACACCGGCCGCTTCCCGCGCGGAAGGCACTGCCGCTCCGCGTAATCTCACGCAGGTTCTCCGACACGCCCGCATCACGGAGAAGGCGAGCATGCAGCAGGCCGCGGGTGTGTACACATTCGATATTTCTGCAGGAGCCAGCAAGCGCGACATCCTTCAGGCGGTTAAGAAACTCTACAATGTCACTCCTCGCAAAGTTGCCGTCGTTACCGTCCCGTCCAAGAATGTCCGCAGCGCCCGCACCGGGAAAAGTGGGGTCAAATCCGGCGGCAGAAAGGCGTACGTGTATCTTAAGAAAGGAGATAGCATAACCTTCTAATATGAAATCCTATAAACCCGTCACCAAGTCGAGCCGTCAGATGACGCGCATCGAATTCACGAAGCTCCTTTCGGGCGACAAGCCGCACAAGCCGCTTCTCAAGGGAAAGAAGCGCATGGGCGGACGCAACTCCGCGGGCCGCATCACGGTGCGCCACCAGGGAGGCGGTCACAAGAAGCGTCTCCGCGATGTTGACTTCAAGTTCGACAAGAAGGACATCCCTGCGAAAATTTCCACCATCGAGTACGATCCGTTCCGTTCGGGCTTCATCGGTCTCGCGGTCTACGCTGACGGTGCAAAGCGCTACATCGTCGTCCCGCAGAAAATGAAAGTCGGCGATGCGTTCATCGTTTCCGACAAAGCTCCCGTAAAAGTCGGCAATCGCATCCCGCTCGCCAACGTCCCTGTCGGTACATTCGTCTACAACATTGAGCTTAAGCCGGGTGAGGGTGGACGCCTTGCGCGCTCAGCAGGCAACTATGCTGAGGTTATCGCACAGGACTCCGGTTACACACACGTGAAAATGCCTTCAACAGAAGTCCGTCGCATCATCGGTACCTGCTGGGCGACCGTCGGTGAGGTCTCCAACGAAGAGCACCGTCTCGTGAACTACGGAAAAGCAGGCCGTTCACGCTGGAAGGGCATCCGCCCGACCGTCCGCGGTACCGCGATGAACCCGGTGGATCACCCGCACGGCGGCGGTGAAGGTAAGCAGGGTCGCGGTCTCCGTCGCGCCAAGACCATGTGGGGCAAGCCGTCCGGCAAAGGTCAGAAGACCCGCCGTCCCAAAAAGTATTCAAACGTCTTCATCGTCACCCGTCGCAAAGTCGGCAAGCGCAAGTAAGAAGCAAAATAAAAAGCCCGGGATGCTCCCGGGCTTTTGCTTTTTTGCGGCGGCGTATTGCTGAATCAGAACGTAATCAGCATGCCGCCGGCGACGCGCGTCGAATGCGGGTCGCGGCCGCGGCTCTCGCCCCAGTACGGGGCCATCGCGTGCGGCGGCGGGCTCGATGCGTTGCACACCTGAATCACCGCCTCGACGAAATGTTCGAAATCGTCATCGTAGGTCGTGGTGATTTTGGCAAAACGCTGCCCCGTAGCCTTGGCAAGGTCGAACTGACGCTGCACATCCTCGCGGATGCGCTGCATTTTCTTGTCCGCGATGCTCGCGGGGGACTGTTGAGAACTGTTCACGGTGCCTCCTCCATGGGTTGCCGTTTCGATATAATGACACAAACGAGTTATATGTCAATTACCCTGGGAAGGGACACCGGTGAAATGTTTGACTTACGGGCCTGTTTCCTATACATTATGCGGACTCCCGCAGATGCGGGTTTTCAATTGCAAAACAGATATATATGGCACGCTCGCTTAAAAAAGGTCCGTACGTGGACGAAAAGCTGATGAAAAAGGTCTCCGCCCGTAAGGCGGGAGATGGCGCTATTAAGACGTGGTCCCGTCGTTCGCAGATTGCACCAGAATTCGTCGGCTACACCTTTGCGGTTCACACGGGCAAGAACTTCGACGACGTGTACGTATCCGAAGACATGGTGGGTCATCGTTTGGGAGAATTCGCCCCGACGACCAAATTTCTCCGTCACGGAGGCAAGATGCAGAAAGAGACAGAGCTCGCGGCGAAGGCCGCGGAGATTGCGACCGCACAGGCTGCGAAAGCCGCTGTGCCCGCGAAGAAATAATATATGAAGGCGCTGCTCACCAATTTTCATCAGTCACCGCAGAAGGTCCGGCTCGTCGCCGACATGATCCGCGGTAAGAGCGTTCCCGTCGCGCGTGCAGCGCTCACGTTTATGCCGAAGAAATCTTCTCCAGCTGTTCTCAAGCTCCTCAACAGTGCCGTTGCAAACGCATCTTCCACCAACACCGACGTCGAAGAGCTTTTCGTGAAGACAATCACCGTCAATAAGGGTGCGGTCCTCAAGCGTTTCGCTCCGCGCGCCCGCGGACGTGCTGCAAAATTTTCGCGCACGATGTCCATTGTCTTTCTTGAACTCGGCACGAAGGCGCCGAAGGTCGTGAAGGGTAAGGCGGTGAAAAAGGTTGCTGCAAAGCGCGCCAAGAAGGCCGTTACCAAGGCCGAGTAATACATTTATATGACACACACCGTACATCCATACGCACATCGCCTCGGTATCATCCGCGACTGGAAGAGCCGTTGGTTTGCGAAGACGCCGGCCGAGTACCGCATCAACGTCATCGTCGATGCGTCTATCCGCCGATTTCTCAAAAAGCGCCTGCGCGGCATGTACGTGACGTCCGTCGAAATCGAACGTCAGCAGAATGCCATCCGTGTCATCATCAAGACCTCGCGCCCGGGCCTCGTCATCGGCCGCGGCGGAGAGGGAAGCCAGAAGCTTTCCAAGGAGATTGAGCGCATCGTCATGAAAGTGAAGGGTGCACCGCGTCTCCCGGTCCGTATCGATATCGAAGAGGTCCGCTCTCCTGAATCACAGTCACCGGTCGTCGCATACATGGTGGCCGAAGGTCTCGAGAAGCGCCAGACGTTCCGCCGCGTTCTCAAGCAGACTGTCGAGAAGGTTATGGCAAACCGCGACGTGCAGGGTGTCCGCATCGGCATCTCCGGCCGTTTGGGTGGCGCGGAAATGTCCCGCACCGAGGAAATCAAGCGCGGCCGCGTGCCTCTCCAGACGCTTCGCGCGGATATCGATTTCGCACGTGAGCAGGCGTACCTCCCGTACGGCGTCATCGGCATCAAGGTCTGGATTTACCGCGGCGACATCTTCAGCAAGAAGGACGAGAAGCACGCGTAATACACATATATGCTCGCACCTAAGAAAACAAAGTACAGAAAATGGCAGGTCGGACGCCGCAACGGCGCCCGCCGTGTCGCACCGGAGACCCGTGGTGTCACGGTCGCTTTCGGCAGCTTCGGTCTGAAGGCTCTCTCGCAGTCCCGCATCACGGCGAATCAGATTGAAGCCGCGCGTCGCGCGCTTTCACGCGCCGGCGGCAAGAGCGCCAAAATCTGGACCCGTATTTTCCCGGACAGACCGTTCACGAAGAAGCCTGCAGAGGTACGCATGGGTAGCGGTAAGGGAGATTTGGCGGGGTACGTCATCGACGTCCGCCCCGGCCGCATTCTCTTCGAGATAGACGGAGCCACTGAAGCGGTCGCCCGTGAAGCCCTCCGAAAGGCGGGAGCGAAATTGCCGGTAAAGGTCCGCATCATCGCACGATAATAATTTGTATGGCTGATATTTCTAAAAAGAGCTTGGCGGAGTTGCAGAAGGAAATCACGGATACACGTGAGGCTCTTCGCGTCATCCGTTTCGGTGCCGAAGGTTCGCGTTCACGCAACGTCCGCGAGACCCGCACGATGCGCCGGGAGATCGCGCGCTTGCTCACAGAGGTCAATTCGCGTAAGGTGTCACAATAATTTGTATGACTGAAGAAAAAGCAACACAGGGAAAGACACATGAGGGCGTCGTCGTGAAGTCGGCGATGAAAGACACGTGCACCGTGCAGGTGGACCGCTATGTGAAGCACCCGAAGTACCAGAAGTTCATGCGCCTCTCCAAAAAGTTCCTCGTGCACGATGTCGGCAATACCGCTGAAGTCGGCGCGAAGGTGACCATCAAGGAGACCCGTCCGATTTCCAAGCGCAAGCGCTTCATTCTCGTAAAATAATATGATTCAAGACCGTTCACTCGTTAAAATAGCGGACAACTCCGGCGGCATCATCGGACGTGTGTTCAAAGTGCTCGGCGGCTCGAAGAAACGCTACGCGGGTATCGGCGAAGAAATCGTCATCTCCATCCAGACCGCACAGCCGCGCAAGAGCGTAAAGAAGAAGGAGGTGCACCGCGCCGTTGTCGTGCGCCAGGCCAAGGCCTTCCGCCGCAAGGACGGTTCGTACATCCGCTTCGATGAAAATGCCGTCGTCCTCATTGCCGGTTCGGGCAAAGAGCCGAAGGAGCCGAAAGCAAACCGCGTCTTCGGTCCCATCCCGCGTGAAGTCGTCGAAAAAGGATACAAGACTATCGGCTCTCTCGCCCCTGAAATTCTCTAATATGAAACTCAAAAAAGGAGACAATGTAATAGTCATCGCCGGCAAGTCCAAGGGCGAGAAGGGCGCAATCGTCCGTGCTTTCCCGCGGGACAACATGGTGCTCATCGACGGGGTGAACCTCGTGAAGCGTCACCGCAAGCCGACGCAGGAATCGCGCAAGGGTCAGATAATCGACAAGCCGATGCCTATCCACGTATCGAATGTGCAGCTCGCAGACCCGAGAGGCGGCAAGCCGACGCGCATCAAGATAGTGCGCGGTAAGGACGGGGCACGCTCACGCGTCGCCGTCGGTAGCGGTCAGGAAATCAAATAATATGGCAACAGCAACGAAAACAACAAAACACAGCGGCGTATTCGACGCTCTCAAGGGCGACTTCGGGTACACGAGCGTCATGCAGGCACCGAAGCTCGTGAAAATCGTCGTCTCCACCGGTGTGAATACGAAGCACGATGCCAAGAAGCGCGAGCTCATCATCGACCGCCTTTCGAAGATTACGGGTCAGGCTCCCGCACAGCGCGGCGCCAAGAAATCCATCGCGACCTTCAAGGTCCGCACGGGTGAAATCGTCGGCTACCAGATAACACTTCGCGGTGCCCGCATGCAGTCGTTCCTCGATAAAATAATTCACATCGTCTTCCCGCGCATCAAGGACTTCCGCGGACTCAACGCCTCGGCAATCGACGAGATGGGCAACATGACCATCGGTATCCGCGAACACACCGTCTTCCCGGAGACAGCTGATGAGGACGGACGCGACGTCTTCGGTTTTGCCATCACGCTCACGACCAACGTACGCAACAAAAAAGAAGCCGAAGCCTTTTTCCGGCACATAGGAATCCCGCTCAAAGAAGCGAAGTAAGAGCAAAGGGCGCCGCAGGGCGCCCTTTCTCGTATGGTGTATATTGGCGCACATGAGTAAGCACGAAGATTTCTGGAATCGTGAGTATCAGACGAGCGAACACCTCGCGCTTTCGACTACGCACTCGGAGGACCTGGAAAAATTCACACGTTTTCTCGAGAGGGAATACAAGCGCGAATTCCTCAATCCTTATACGAAGGTGCTGGACCTCGGCTGCGGCAACGGGCGCAACCTTCTCTACATGACCGACAGCTATGCGACACAGGGCATCGGCTACGACATCTCGAGCGTCGCCATTTCGCACGCGGAGCGCGCGACAGGGGATTTGCCGATACGGTACGAAGCCCGCTCCATAGCCGAGCCGCTTCCGCTGCCGGATAACTCCATCAACATCGTGCTCGACATGATGACCTCGCACTTCCTCAAAAAAGCGGAGCGCGAAGCCCTGCGCTCGGAAATCCTCCGCGTCCTGCGACCCGGCGGCTGGCTCTTCTTCAAATCATTCCTCGCGGACGAAGATATGCACGTGCGCAGGCTCCTCAAGGAAAATCCGGCGGATGAGCCCGGCGCCTACATCCACCCCAAGCTCGGTGTGTATGAGTACGCGTGGACTGAAGATGCGGTGCGCGAATTCTTTGCCAAGGACTTCGAGATGCACAAATTCCACAAATCGCACAAACACATCATCCGCGGTAAGGAGGGCAAACGCCGCACATTCTCTGCGTACCTGCAGAAGTTCTAGTTCTTTTCGTCGGTGTCTTGGGCCTCGCCCATGTGCGCGAGGAAATCCACGTAGAGTTCCGTCATGCCCGCGGGGTTGAATCCGAGATTGGCGTGCGCGCCCACGGCGGGGAAGACGTCCACACCTGCATCCTTTCCGGCCTCTTCAATCTGCGATACATCAAAGAGCGGGTCGCCTTCGCCGGGGAGCATTCCTATCTCGATACCGTGCTCTTCTTTTAAATACTTAATCATCGGGACGAGGTCTATTCTGCTGATAGCATCCGCGACCTGGAATGGCATTTTCCACCCGCCTTTTTTGCTGATGGCTTCCATCTCGGCGGAGAATTCGGTGTGAAGGTCGGCGAGCCTGTTGTAGTCGTACACTTTTTCGGCGTCTTCCTCCTCGGTATCGTTCCACGCGAAGTCGTAGAGGAGTGCCATCCTCTCGAAAAAGCTCATCTTTTGCGGTGTCTTTCCCGCCTCGGAGAGCACCTGCTTCCTGTGCGCGACGGCACTCTGCGCCAGCTTCTTGAATCGTTTCCAGTACGGGTCATTGCGGTTGGTGAGGCCTGCAGAATTGACGAGCAGAATCTTCCGGAACTTCTCAGGCCGAATCATCGCGGCGATGACGGTATTGATGCCGCCGACGGAGTAGGCGAGTACGTCGTACTTACCGTCCGGGTTGTCGAACACATTTTTGTTGCACTCTTCGAGTGATTTCAGGAGTGCTGTCACGTGTACCTTCGTGAAATCCGCCGTATTCGGCGGGTAGTTGAGCGTCGGGTCGAAGTAGGTATTCTTCGGCGGCAAGTCAAAGGTTGCAACCGAGCGTCCGAGCTCCGCGAGACCGACCGCGTTTCTTCTCGCAGCGATGTCTCCGGTGCTGTACCCGAGCGCAATCATGATAGGAGTCTTCTCCTCAGGCGCATCGAGGTTCTTTTCTTTGTTGAATGCGCCTCTGTCTATCGCATGTATCGCGAAGAACTCGTCCTCTGCGGGCGTGGTCCGCACCACGCGTTCTTCGCGATAGAGCGTGTTGAATTCCGCACGCTGGGAGCGAAGTTCGACGACCTTTTGAAAGAGTGCGCGAATTTGGCGCAGGGAACGCTGATTGCCGGGGTCTTCCTGCTCCTCGCCGATGTCGATGTTTATGAGTTCTTGAACAATGCGGTCCACCGATACCGTCGAGCCGTCATCGCCGAGAACCTTCGCCCGGGTCTCCTGACCGAGGCCCGCAATTTCCGCGTCCCAAATGAGCTGTTGAAACGTCTTGGCATCTTTCACAAGCTCAAGAAACTGCGGTCGTTTCTCTGTAAGTTCTTTGAGGAGAGAGGGGTCGATATTCTCCGGACTCGGCTGCCGCGGTTTTTCTGAAAGACCCTTCATAGGCTGTGCTCATATCGTAGCATGGCCATATTTCGCGTGAGATTCTAAACAGAACGGACGCCGTAAGGCGTCCGTGTCGTTCTTCGGGCTTTGTCAGCCGATGTATTGGCGCTCGAGTCGCTCCTGGCGTTCGATTTTCACAATTTTGCGGTAGAGCGTCGAGCGCCCGATGCCGAGCGTGCGGGCGACCTGCGACAGCTGCCCGCCATTATGCTCGATGTGGAATTCGATGACCTCGCGCTCGATTTCCTCGAGTGACTTGAGGCTGCCATCTTTGCGGAAGAGGTGGAGCGTCGGAATCGACGGCACAGCGATGCAGGCAAGGGTCGCGGGGCGGGGATGTGGGTTCAGTTGCATGACAAGTCCTCCTGGCTGCGGGTATCGTAGTAGAGTAGGGGGACATGAGCAACCGCCGCATCTTTTCGGTGTTCTAAAGTTTTCCCCACATTGCGATTATCAGCGCTCCTGTTAAGGTGAATCTTACGGTTTGTTCCTTGATACCTTCCTGCTAGTTTGCCAACCTGATTCCTAAATACGTTTCGTCTCTGAGAAACTCTCGACCGGGGCTTACAAAGTTTGTAAGTAAACCGGAGACCAGCGAAGATTCAACGAGAGCTTTGAGGTATTAAAAGGCGTCAGCAAACCTCGTTAAATGTAACTACGAGTTACCCGTCACGTGGAAAAACTCCACCCGAACGGGATTCTCATTCGGATTGATGGCGATATGGCTAGGGGAAGGTACCAGAGAGCACAACAGTATTCAGCGGTCGTATCGAGAGGCAGGGTTAGTTGACTTCATCGATTGCATCGCGTATATTTCTCAGGCCTCGCAGGGGGCCTTGTTTTTTAGAGTGATTCGCAGCTTAGGCCAAGAATATCGCTAGAACGGGGTCACGCAGGGTTCTGTCCATAACCGTCGCCGCAAGGCCCGGTGCAGGCAGTCCCAAGCTCTCCTTTAGGCATCACACATGGCCAAGAAATCAATGATAATCAAGTCGCAGCGCGCCCCGAAGTTCAAATCTCGGGTTGTTCGTCGTTGCCTCAAGTGCGGTCGTCCGCGCGGTTTCCTTCGTGATTTCAACCTCTGCCGCATCTGCTTCCGCGAGGAGGCTCTTGAGGGCAATATTCCCGGCGTTAAGAAATCTTCATGGTAAACGATCCTGTCGGTGACTTCATAATCCGTCTCACGAATGCGGGGGCGATAAAGAAGGCGAATGTCTCGCTGCCGTTCTCCAATTTCAAAATGGCTATCGCGGAGAAGCTCAAGGAAGCGGGGTACATCGCCGAGGTGGATAAGAAGGGCAAGAAGGTCAAGAAGACTCTCGAAGTCACTCTCAAGTACGACACAGAAGGTATGCCCCGCATCCAGGGTGTGAAGCGTGTTTCGAAGCCGGGTCGTCGTCTGTACAAGAGCGTTCACGAAATCACCCGCGTCCGTTACGGTCACGGCAATCTCATCCTCTCGACCCCGTCCGGCATCAAGACCGACAAAGAAGCCCGCAAGGAGAAAGTAGGCGGCGAGGCTCTCTTCGAAATTTGGTAATACATATATGTCACGCATAGGTAAAAAAGAAATAAAGATTCCCGCCGGCACAGAGGTGTCTGTTGGTAATGGCGAGGTCTCGGTGAAGGGGAAGGGCGGCACGCTCAAGAAGTCCATTCACCCGGGTGTCACCATCACCGTCGAAGGCGGTCAGGTGAAAGTGCTTCCGGCCAACGACTCGCACCTCGCGAACGCACTCTGGGGCACATACGCCTCGCACCTCATCAATATGATTGCGGGTGTAAACACGCCGTTCGTGAAGCGCCTCCAGGTGGAAGGCATCGGTTATCGCGCTGAGCTCACAGGCAAGTCGCTCAAGCTCACCATCGGCTTCTCGCATCCCGTCATCATCGAAGTCCCCGCAGGCCTCACCGTCGCCGTCGAGAAGAACATCATCGTCGTTTCCGGTGCGGACAAAGAGATGGTCGGAGAATTCGCAGCGTCCGTCCGTTCAAAGAAAAAGCCTGAACCGTACAAGGGCAAGGGAATCCGGTACGAAGGAGAAGTCGTCCGTCAGAAAGCAGGTAAGAAAGTAGCCGGCGCAGCCGCATAAACATATGGCACTCACAAAACAACAGCAGAGAGACCGTCGTCACCGCCGCGTTCGCGCGAAGGTAATCGGCACAGAGGAGCGTCCTCGTCTTTCGGTATACAAATCCAATACGCAGTTGATGGCGCAGATAATCGACGACAACGCCGGTAAGACGCTCATCGCCGTCTCATCCAAGACGGAGAAGGGGGCGACACCGCGCGAGCGTGCGGAGAAGGCGGCAGCGACCCTCGCGAAAAAGGCGGGCGAGAAGGGTGTGAAGCGCGTGGTCTTCGACCGCGGCGGATTCCAGTACCTCGGTACCATCAAAGCTTTTGCGGATGCGGCCCGGGCAGCGGGATTAGATTTTTAATTGATATTTATGGCTGAAAACGAAAACATCATCGAGACGACCGTACCGGCGGCACCCGCAGCAGAAGCGGCGGCTCCTCGCGCGCCATTCGCTCGTCCTCCCCGTGGAGGCGACCGCGACCGTCGCGGTGGCGGCGGACAGCGTGGTCCGCGTCGTGGAGGCCCGCGCGATGATCGCGCCCGCTCCGAATTCGCACAGAAGATGATCGGTATCCGCCGCGTCGCGCGCGTCATGGCAGGCGGTCGCCGCTTCAATTTCTCCGCAGCTATCGTCATCGGCGACAAGAAGGGCCGTGTGGGTGTGGGTGTGGGCAAGGCAGCGGATACGCAGCTCGCCATCGAGAAGGCGACACGTGCCGCAAAGCGCAACATGATAAACCTCAACCTCACCAAGAACCGTTCCATCCCGCACAACGTCGAATCGAAGTACTGCGCGTCAATCGTCGCCATCCGTCCGTCTCCGGGCCGCGGTCTCGTCGCAGGTTCGTCGGTCCGCAGCGTGCTCGAAATGGCAGGTGTCACAGATGTCACGGCGAAGCTCATCTCCCGCTCGAAGAATCCCATCAACAACGCACGTGCAGCCATCCAGGCTCTCAAGAATGTCCCGCAGATAAAATAATATGGCATCACTTCACACACTCGTACGCATAGGCAAGCGCGCATACCGCCGTGTCGGTCGCGGCAACGGCTCTTCGCGCGGCAAGCAGTCCGGCCGCGGCGGCAAGGGTCAGACAGCACGCGCCGGTCACAAGGTCCGCCCGGAGATGAGAGATATCATCAAGAAACTTCCGAAGCGTCGCGGATACGGTAAGAACCGCGGTCGCACGGTGGACGGCTCGCGCGCACTCCCTGTCGCCGTTTCAGTCACGCGCCTCGACAAGATGTTTGAGAGCGGTGCGGCGATTTCGTGGAAAATCCTTCAGGAGAAGGGTGTCGTCGGTAGAAAGCGCGTCCCGGTAAAAATCGTAGGAGGAGAGACGTCCAAGAAATTTACTGTAAGCGACTGCGAAGTCTCGTCATCCGCACGCGCGGCCATCGAGAAGGCGGGAGGTACTGTTGCCGCAGCGCACAGCTCTGTCGTTCCGAAGGTCAAGAAAGCGACGAAGCCGAAGAAAGTGAAGAAGGAGAAGAAAGAGGCCCCGGCTCAAACCGAATAATCTTATGTGGGAGACATTCTCAAGAAAAATGCAGCTCGTCTTCGAAGATGGGATGTTGCGTAAGCGCATTCTTTTCGTCCTTTTCGCGTTGGTCATATTCCGCTTCCTCGCCGCCATCCCCGTACCGGGCGTGAGCGCGGAGTCATTGAGCGCATTCCTCGCCAACAACCAATTCTTCGGACTTCTCAACGTGTTCTCCGGCGGTGGTTTCTCCAACCTCTCCATCGTCATGCTCGGCGTGGGACCGTACATCACGGCATCCATCGTCATGCAGCTCATGACTATCCTCATCCCGAAACTCAAGGAGATGTACCAGGAAGAAGGAGATGCGGGTCGTCAGCGCTTCGCGCAGTACTCGCGCTACATCACCGTTCCGCTCGCATTCATACAGGCAATCAGCTTCCTCCTGCTCCTCCAGCAGAGCGGCGTCATCCCTGAACTCTCCATGCTCGCGCTGGTGACCAACGTCACGGTCATCGCGGCGGGCTCTATCCTCCTCATGTGGATCGGCGAGCTCATCACGGAATTCGGTGTCGGCAACGGCGTGTCGCTCATCATCTTCGCCGGTATCGTTTCCCGCATCCCGAGCGACCTCTCGAAGACCATCTTTTCGTTCGACGTATCACAGCTTCCGGCGTATCTCGGTTTTATAGCAGCGGCGATCGTCATCATGGCGGGCGTCGTGTATGTCACCGAAGCGGAGCGCCCGATACCGGTCACCTACGCGCGTCGCGTCCGCGGCATGAAGGTCATGGGAGGCATTTCCACGTATCTTCCGCTCCGCGTGAACCAGGCAGGCGTGATTCCGATAATCTTCGCGCTCTCATTCCTGCTCTTCCCGCAGATGATTGCGACATTCCTCTCGCACACAGCGGTGCCGTACCTCGCGACGGGCGCCACGCACGTGGTCGCATGGTTGCAGAATCAGCTCGTCTACGGAGGTCTGTACTTCCTGCTCGTCTTCGTCTTCACGTACTTCTACACGGCCATCACCTTTGAGCCGCACCAGATTGCGAAGAACCTTCAGAAGAACGGTGCGTTCATCCCCGGCGTACGCCCCGGCGCGACAACGGCTGAGTACCTCGGCAACATCATTACGCGCATCACGCTCGTCGGCGCGCTCTTCCTCGGTGTTCTCGCGGTCCTTCCTATCGCGCTTCAGGCTGCGACTGGCATTACTGCGGTCACTATCGGCGGTACCGCGCTCCTCATCGTTGTCTCCGTCGTTCTCGACCTTGTGAAAAAGATAGACGCGCAAACCTCCATCCGCGAGTACTAATCAAAAAAGCCCCTCAGGGGGCTTTTTTGATTGGCAGGACGTGGTACATTGCTGCACATGTCCAAAAATGTGGTCGTCATAGCGGGACCTTCGGGAAGCGGCAAGAACGCAATTACGAGCGTGCTCATGCAGCGTTACCCGCGCTTCGAGCGCCTTGTTACTGCAACGACGCGTACGGCGCGCCCCGGAGAAGTCGACGGCGCGGACTACCACTTTTTCTCACAGGAGCGTTTCGACCAGGAAATGTCGATGGGCAATATTCCCGAACACCGCTTTGTACCCGCGCTCAATACCTACTACGGCATCTACAAGCCGGATTTGGATACGAAGATAAAAGCGGGGAAGACGGTCATCGCGGCGGTGGACATCGAGGGCGCCCGATACCTGAAAGAGGCCTACAATGCGCTGACGATTTTTATCATGCCGGAATCACTCGAACAGTTTAAAGGCCGTTTGCGTACGCGAAACCCCGAGTGGACTCAGAAGGAGTTCGATGCGCGCATGAAGATAACGGAAGATGAGCTCCGCATGCATGCGCCGCAGTACGATTACCGCATCGTAAACGCGGACGGAGCGCTCCAGGAGTCCGTCGAGCAGATGGTGGAGATACTCAAGAAGGAAGGCTATACTCTCTGAATATATGGAACCTCTCACGGTCACATTTTTCGGTATATCCGGCTCGGGCAAGGGGACGCAGGTCGCGCTCCTTGAAAACTATTTGAAGGAGAATGACTCCGCGCGACCCGTTGTGCGTGCGGAGATGGGAGCGATGCTCCGTGAATTTATGAAAGGTGATTCCGAGCTCGCGAAACGCACAAAGAGCATTGTAGATGCGGGGGGCCTACTCCCGTCGTTTATGCCCGTCTTCATGCTTGCGCGACTTCTCGAACCGTCGTTCAAGGGTGATGAACATCTGATACTCGACGGAACGCCGCGCCGTCCCACGCAGGCGGAAATGGTGGACGAAAATGTACGTTTCTACGGGCGCACGAATTTGCAGGCCGTATCTTTCAAGCTTTCCAAGGAAGAAGCGAAGCGGCGTCTTGCGGCGCGCGGCACCGGTCGTGCCGACGATACTGACGAGGCGATGCAAGTGCGCTTTTCGTGGTACGAAGAACACGTTGTTCCTTCCATCGACAAGTTACGCGAGCTCGGATGGACAGTGCATGAAATCGATGCCGACCTTGATGTCGAAACCATCCACAAAAATATTCTTTCCGCTCTGAAGCTGGCATGATTGCGACGACCCAATCGGAGATAGACATTTTGCGCGAGGGCGGCAAGCGCCTTGCCCGCCATGTCCGCATACTGAGCGAAATGGTAAAGCCCGGCATTACCGGCGCCGAGCTTGAGAACAAAGCGCGCGAGATGGTAAAAGCCGAAGGCGACGAGCTCGCGTTTTACGGATACGGCAAACCGGCGTATCCGTCGGGACTGTGCTTCTCGGTCAACGATGTCATCGTGCATTGCCCGGCGAGTGAGCAGGACATGCCCGTACAAGACGGCGATGTGGTCTGCCTCGATTTCGGCATCAAGCACAAGGGTCTCTTCACAGACCACGCCGTGACGGTGATTGCCGGCACTCCGAAAAGCGCTGATGACGTACGCCTTGTGAAAGGAGTTTTCGAGGCGATGATGCTCGGCATCGCGCAGGCCAAAGTGGGCAATACGACGGGTGATATCGGCTACGCGGTGGAACGCTATGCGAAACGTGAGGGCTTCGGATTCCCGCGTAATCTCTCCGGGCACGGTGTCGGCAAGAAAGTTCACGAAGAACCGCATGTGCCGAATTTCGGCGCTCCGGGAAGTGGTACACCGCTCGTCGAAGGGCTCGTCATCGCGATTGAGCCGATGTTTACACTCGGCTCCGGCGATTTGATGGTTGATAAAAAAGACGGACACTCGTACCGCACGAAAGACGGCTCCCGCAGCGCGCACGCCGAGCACACGGTCATTGTCACGAAAGACGGTCCTGAGATTTTGACTAAAGAATAAGTATGAACATCTGCGTCTTTTGTTCGGCGAATGATGTTGCTGAACACTACACGGCCTCCGCGAAGGAGTTGGCGACGCTCATTGCTGAGGGAGGGCACACGCTCGTATGGGGCGGCTCCAACAAAGGAACGATGAAAGCCATTGCCGATGCGGCGCAGGATGCCGGAGGGAAAATAGTCGGCGTGTCAGTCGAGATGCTCAAGGCTGCCGCGCGCCCGAATGCGGATGAGATGATAATTACGGCGAATCTTGGCGAGAGAAAGGCAATGCTGCTCGAGCGCTCGGACGCTCTCGTGGTACTTCCCGGAGGAATCGGTACGCTCGATGAGGTCACGGAGATTTTGGAGTTGAAGAAACATCACATGCACGAAAAGGCCGTGGTATTTCTCAATACCGGCGGCTTCTACGCCGGTTTGAAAATACAGCTTGAGCGGATGGAGGAGGAGAATTTCCTCACACGCCCGCTTCCGGAGCTGGCTTTTTTTGCCGATACTCCCGAGGAGACGATGCGGTATATTGCTACATATGGCGCTTGATGTACTTGTGGTCGGCAGCGGCGGGAGGGAGCACGCGCTCGCGTGGAAACTTAAAACATCTCCGCGTATCGGAAAACTCTATATCGCCCCGGGGAACGGCGGTACCGGTCTCGTCGGAGAAAATGTCGACATCAATGCGACGGATTTTGAAGCACTTGCGAAGTTTGCGGAGGAAAAGGGAATAGGGCTCACCGTCGTCGGTCCCGACGACCCGCTCGCTCTCGGCATCGTCGACTTTTTCGAAAAAAAGCATCTCCGCATCTGGGGACCCTCGAAAGCAGCCGCGCAGATAGAAGGTTCAAAAGCGTTTTCAAAGCAGCTCATGCGCGAGGCGGGGATTCCGACGGCCCGGTTCGACGTCTTCAACGACTATGAAGCCGCCCGTGCGGGGCTCCGCCGCCACTCGCTCCCTGTCGTCGTGAAGGCGAGCGGACTTGCGCTCGGCAAAGGTGTTTTTATCTGCGCCACGTACGAAGAAGGGGAGGCAGCCCTGAAAGAAATGATGGTGGACAAAGTGTTCAAAGACTCAGGGACGGAGGTCGTCATCGAGGAGTTTCTCATAGGACAGGAAATTTCCGTGCACGCGATGTGTGACGGCATGAACTTCGTTCTTTTTCCCGCGTCGCAGGACCACAAGCGTGCACTTGACGGCGACAAGGGCAAAAATACCGGGGGCATGGGGACGATTGCGCCGCTCCCATGGCTTACGGAAAACGATATTTCCACGATAGGTCACTCGATTGTCCGGCCCACGCTTGAAGCGCTCGCGGAAAGAGGCGCCCCCTTCAAAGGACTCTTGTATCCGGGACTCATCCTGACGCCGGAGGGCCCGAAAGTTCTCGAGTACAACGCGCGATTCGGCGACCCGGAAACGCAGGTGTACATGCGGCTGCTCGAGAGCGACCTTCTCGACCTTCTCGAAGCGAGCGTTGACGGCACTATCGGAAATGCGCGGCCGACGTGGAGACAGGCGCATGCGGCCAACATCGTCCTCGCATCCGGCGGGTACCCGGATGCATATAAAAAGGGAGTCCCGATTACCGGCATCGAAGCGGCTGAAGCGGATGCGCATGTCGTTGTGTTTCATGCGGGCACCAAGAACGAGAAAAGCGGTCTCGTGACCTCCGGTGGGCGCGTACTCGGCGTCTCCGCGCTCGGCAATACTCTGAAAGGCTCGCTCGATGTCGCATATACAGCGGCAGAAAAGATTCATTTTGAAGGCAAACAGTTCCGAACGGATATCGGTGCGAAGTCTCTCTAGAAAGCGGATGATATAATTTCCGGATGCCTCCTCGCCCGACGATGGAGCGGCCGAAAATTGCTGCTGCTCCGAATAAATTCAAATCTCCCGAGGAAGAATTGGTATATTTGCGTGCGCGTGTCGCCGAAAAGGAGCAGCAGCTCGATGTGAAGCCGAGTCGGTTTGAGCACGACCGGCTCGCGAGAAAGGAGATTGCGGAGTATTCGGACATGCCGGCAGCGACGATTCTGCATGAGACCGTCATCATGCCGGAGCATGAAGCGGTACGGCACCTCTTAAAGCTTGAGCCCGAAGCGCATGATACGCAGCTCGACAGTCTTTTCGAAATAGTATCGCAGCGCGGCATACGGAATGCGCTCTCCGTTGCGGCGCGGCTGAAAAATCCGCACCTCGAGGATGACTTCCACCGTGCTCTCATCCGTTACATCGCGGAGGGCTTACCGGATAAGGGACTTCCTGTCGCAGAAAAGGTGAACCGCGCGCTCCACATGGTGCTTTTCGAAGTGCAGCCGCAGGCTCACGGGGAGAACAAAGAGCAGCAGGGGCAGCAGAAGCTCGAGCAGCTGCTCTCATCTTCAGAGCAGCTCTATGCAGGACTCACCTCGCTCATCGACCCGCATGAGGGCTTCTCGCTCGAAATAGCGGTGCCTGAGGGCTCCGAAGAGGCGTTTCTCTATCTTGCGGTGCCCCGTTCGAAACAGACGCTCGCGGAGAGACTCATCTCATCGGTCTTTCCGAACGCGCGCATTTCGGAGCAGCGGGGTGATTACAACGTCTTCAATTACGACGGCATGCATGCGGCGGCGTATGCGGAACTCAAACATCACGCTGCGTATCCCCTGAAAACCCCCGACATGTTCGAGCACGACCCTATGAACGTTCTGCTTGCGGCATTTTCAAAAATAAAAAAACACGGAGAGGGTGCGGCGCTGCAGATTACCGTTTCGACGGAGGGTGACCGCTACAACAATCACTACAAGAAAGTCCTGAGAGAAATCGAAAAAGGGAAGCCCGTCGAGAAGGCTCTGCGGGTTGCGGAAACCGCATTCGGCGAAGCACTTCATGATTCGATGAAGATGATATTCATGCCGTCTCACTACGAGCGTGAAATCGAGCGGGAATTCAAGCGCAACTCAGACCAGGTCGCGACCGAAGAAATATCCCGCAAGGTGAAATCCAGGATTGCGCCCGTCTCTATCCGCATCGTCACCTCGGCGCCCACACAGACCCGCGCGAACGAGCTGCTTTCGAATCTCATGGCGCCGTTCAGCCAGTACGACGACCCCCGCGGCAATCAGCTCCGATTTAAGACGGTCGGCAGCTGGAATATCACGGCATTCCTCCGCGATTTCACGTACCGCGAGTTCGACACGTCTCTCGCGATGCCGCTCTCGCTTGCGGAGGTGACCTCCATCTTCCACTTCACGGCGGAACGCGTCACAACGTCCCGTGAACTCAAGAAATCATACGCGAAACAGGCACCTGCCCCCGTCGAAATCGGGGGAGAAGGAATTACGCTCGGCATCAACCGTTACGGAGCGCAGGAGACACCCGTCCACTTCAGTGCCGCCGACCGTCTGCGTCACTGCTACGTCATCGGTCAGACCGGTACGGGTAAAACGGGTCTCATCAAGAACATGATTATCCAGGATATCCAAAACGGCGAGGGTGTCGCATTCATCGATCCACACGGTAACGACATTGAGGATGTGCTCGCGGCCGTACCGCCCGAGCGCATGAAAGACGTCATCTACTTCGACCCCGCATATACGGCGCGTCCGATGGGGCTGAACATGCTTGAGTATGACCGCTCAAAGCCCGAGATGAAGACGTTCGTCGTGGACGAAGTGTACGGCATTTTCAGAAAGCTCTACTCTGATGTGCCGGAAGCGTTCGGTCCAATGTTCGAACAGTACTACCGGAACGCCGTCCAGCTCGTCGTCGAGGACCCGGACTCCGGCTCAACCTTCGTCGAGATACCGCGCATCTTTGCGGACCCGGTGTTCCGCAACCTGAAGCTCTCGCACTGCCCGAACCCCATCATCGTGCAGTTCTGGCGCAAAATCGCGGAACAGGCGCAGGGCGACCCGTCACTCGAGAACGTGGCGCCGTACATCACATCGAAGTTCGACGTTTTTCTCGCGAACGACATCATGCGACCCATCGTCGCGCAGGAGAAATCCGCCTTCAACTTCCGCGAAATCATGGACGGTAAGAAAATATTTCTCGCGAACCTCTCGAAGGGCAGACTCGGAGACCGGAATACCGCGCTCCTCGGCCTCATCCTCGTTTCCAAATTCCTGCAGGCGGCATTTTCGCGCGTTGATACGCGCGAAGTTTTGCCGACGTATTACCTCTACATCGACGAGTTCCAGAACTTCGCCACACCGTCCATTTCGACGATTCTCTCCGAAGCGCGTAAATACAAGCTTTCGCTTACCGTTGCACATCAGTTTATCGCACAGCTTGAAGAAGATATCCGTGATGCCGTCATCGGCAACGTCGGTACGAAAATCGCGATGCGCATCGGAACGACAGACGCGGAATTTCTGGAGAAACAGTTCGCACCGGTCTTTTCCGCTCAGGATTTGGAAAATCTCCCCAACAGAACGGGCGTCGCGTCGGTCCTCGTGAACGGCGCGCCCGCGCGACCGTTCACCATCGAGACGGTGAATCTGCCGAACTTCGATTACAGCCGCACCGACATACTCAAGAAGCTCTCGTACGATACCTGCGGCAAAGACCGCGAAGAAGTGGAAGCAGAAATCCGCCGGAAGTTCGGACAGGGGACAGAAGAAAAGAAACCTCCGCTCCAGGACTCTTCCTCGCTGTACCTCTAGCCAGTCGCGTGCTAGCGTTTTGGTATGTCAGGGGTTATAGCGGGTCTCATTGCAGGCATCCATGCGTTCATAGCGCTCTTCGTGGGTGCGCCCGCGCAGGCGCCGACGATGCAGGGTTTCGATGACGGGCAGACACCTGCGCAAATCGTGCAGCAAGTGATTAATCCGCTTCCCGTGCAGCCGGCACAGCAGGCAAATCCGCCGGTCACGGATATCGGAGGGATATCAGTTTCCGGCATGAGTAAGTACACGGATTCGGATTTCGGCTTTTCGTTTTGGTATCCGAGCGGTTGGACAGTAAATAGTCCGAAGGGTGAAGAGTCGGGAATAGGAGGTAATCTGGAAGATTGCACACTCAAGAAATCTCTCTCAATTCATGGCACGCAGATCTCAAATGGCGTCAGCATCGGGGAATACCATTGTCCCAATCTGTCGATGACGCTGCGCGGAGCCAACGGTACGAATCCTGTTGGAATGGACGTCAAATATTACTTTGACAGGACGGCTCATACGTGGATGGTTTCCGATCTTTCAGACCCGCCGAACGGTTCTCCGCGAACAACAGCGCCTGTGGATGTGAGTAACAATACGATGGGAGGTCTGCATATTTTTGCGGGCGCGGCGCGATTCGGTGCAGACGTCGTGATACCGTTGAGCGCCAGGAACTTCCTCATCGTTTCGACTAATGACGGCGGCGGGTATGTCGATGAGCGACTGTTTGCAAAGACGATTGTTGCGCTTGATCCTGCTGTCGCGACTCCCGTATCGGACAGCGAGCAAACGGCAACGATTCAGGCGGAAGCTGCTGCATACGGAGTGAATGTACCTGCACCCGCTCCTGCAGGAAATGTGTACACGAGTTCACAGTATCCGCTTACGTTTACGTACCCGAGTGACTTCGTGCCGGCAGAAAACATCACGCCCACGCAAAAGAATTCAACCATCTCATACATGCCTGTGAGCTGCGCCGATTCGGCGATTTGTTCCTACTACGTCGGCCCTTCAATTGACGCAGTTGAGGCGGCGTCATTCTCGGTGCAGTCGAGCGCGGGCCCGACATACGAAGACTGTACAGCGAAGCAAGGCAAGACAATTCAGAAGACTATTAACGGTACGACCTGGTATACGGACTCGACAGGGGACGCAGGGCTTGGACACCGCCTCTCGACCCAAACATACCGTACGTATTTCAACGGAGCATGTTACGAGGCGTACCTCTCGATTGCATGGAATGTCGGGCAGGGAGCGGGTCCCGATCAGGCTCAATTCAATGCGCTGCAGGGCAAACTCGATTCGATGATGAGCTCTGTTCGCTTTACGACAACGGAAACGCTTCCTCGCGTGCATGCCGGCGCTGTTCCGGCGTGGAAAACGCTCTCGAATACGCAGATACCGATCAGTTTCACGTACCCGGGGGCGTTTCTTTCCTACGACAGCGACGCTGAACTCAGTGTCGGTCCCGGTACCCGTGTGGGGCTTCAGACACAGCAGTCGTCGATTGATGCGGGCAGCATTAATGTGCAGAAAGGGTATATCGGTAAGAGTCCGTCCGTCGCAAGCGCCATGCAGGCAAGCATGAATACTGATCCGATTGCGTATCCCGGATATACATATACTGCAATCTCGCTCGGCGGAGAACCCGCTTTCATGGCGTCTCACGGGGATTCGACCGTTATTTACGTTGCTCACGATAGTGATTTCTACCGCATCATCTTGTGGTTGCCGCTCCTACCGGGCGAGTATCAGACATTCTTGAATTCTTTCACCTTTACAAGCTGAGGTGAGATGAGTTCGGGCGTATTTTTAAAGCGCGAGATTTGTGCTACAGTGTCGCCCATGAATACACATCCCAAAAAGGAGCGGACGCTCGTGATTATCAAACCGGACGCCGTACAGCGCGCGCTGATAGGAGAAATTATCGTGCGATACGAACGCCTCGGCCTCAAGCTCGTCGGTCTCAAGATGACCGTGCCGAGCGAGGAGCAGGTTGAACAGCACTACACGCTCGACCCGAATTGGCGCCGCGTGACGGGAGAGAAAACCATCGCGAGCTACAAATCCCGCGGCCTCACTCCGCCTTCGGAGGACCCGCTCGAGATTACCGCAAAGATTTTGAAAAACCTCAAGAAGTACATGACCGCCGGTCCCGTCATCTGCATGGTGTGGGAAGGCGCACATGCGGTAGAGCTCGTCCGCAAGGTAACGGGCGGTACAGAGCCGCGTGGAGCCGCTGTGGGCACGATACGCGGCGACTTCGTGGTCGACTCGTACATTATGTCGGATAACGACGACCGCGCGGTCCGCAACCTCATTCACGGCTCAGGCTCCGTCGAAGAAGCCAACATGGAAATTCCGCACTGGTTCACCAAAGACGAACTCATAGACTACAAGGTTTCGCGCGAGGATGTGATGTACGAAGCGGAACTCCGCAACATCCTTCCGTAAGAACATGTCCGGACATCGCAGCTGCCCGGTGTGCAGCCCGTGTGTTTTAATTAGCGCATGCAGTACCTCCACCAGACGCGATACGGGCACATGGGCGGAATGCATACGGCGAAGCCCATCATGGCCATGGATAAGGGTCATATCTACGACATAAAGAACGGAAGGCCCGACACGGTAAAGCCGCTCTATCAGGTGCGTGACAATCATGCGTACGCGACGGAGCATCATCCCGGCGGCCTCTCGCCGCACGCCGTTTTCGAAATACGCGGGGATAAGGTGCATACGACGATTCATCACCCTGCGCACGACCCCTCGAAGCATATTTTTGATGTACGCCCGGGGATGGTCTGAAATTGTTCACAGATTGTACAGAATCGTTTGCGGTATACTACGAAGAGCGGCCGGTACTAAAACCTGCTTGGTATCGTACAGGGTAGCCTTAATCGCTATTCCACCAATGAGAACTCTCCGGAGATTTCAGCGGGGAACACGCTGCGGGCCCCCACCTGGATCCAAAGTCCAGGCGCCGTACCGCCCGCTACTAAAAACCCTCGTCTTTGACGAGGGTTTTTAGTTCTGAGAACCCACGGTTCTCAGCGCTCGCTTCGCTCGCTGCTCTCCTATCCGGGAAACCGGCTGCGGTTTCCCGACCCCTTCCGCCCGTGCGCTTCTCGCACATCCAAAATCCCGCCGTACGGCGGGATTTTGGATGATAGAATCGGCACGTGACCGCGCGCATCTTCTTTTCGGGCATTGTCGTCTTTTTCGTAATGGCGTACTGCACCTACCTGAGCGTCGTCAGCGACTTCTTCGTGCATCTTTCCTGGTGGGACGACCCGATCCATATTCTTGGGGGAGTCTGGGCAGGTCTCATCGCCTCGTGGTTTCTCATACGCGTGGAAGAAAGTCCGTCCGTGATGCAGTGCGTCGGCTTTGCGCTCTTCGCCGGACTCGCTGTCGAGATTTTTGAATACTACTCGGGCATCGGCAGGAGTCTTTTTATGAGCTATCCACTGGATACCGCGAAAGATTTTGCGATGGACATTATCGGCGGTTACCTCGCATGGTGGTATGTCCGATTTCTTCAAAAAGTATGAATTCAAAGATAACTTTTTATAGCGGTGCAGAGGAAGTAACAGGCGCAAATTTCCTTCTCGATACGGGCACGACGCGACTTTTGGTGGACTGCGGCACGCGTGAAGAACACGGCGTCGATGTATCGGTATCGGAGGCGTTCTCGTACGATCCGAAGACCGTAGATGTGCTCCTTGTCACGCATGCGCACCAGGACCATATCGGACGGATACCGAAACTCGTCCGTGACGGCTTCAGGGGCGGTATCTACTCGACCCCGGCGACCAGGGACATTGCGGCGATTATGTTCAACGATGCGCTTTC
>JAIOPS010000012.1 GCA_021413775.1 Candidatus Kaiserbacteria bacterium
GCGCAGGCGGAAGAGCGCAGCGCGCTCATGGCCTGTTCGGCTCTGAGCAACTACCTGAAGTTCGGCGTCGTCTCGAACGCCGCCAACTTCCCCGACATGACCGTGATGCCGCGTGCGGGATTCCCGATGCGGCTCACCATTCCGCATCGCAACGTTCCCGGCCAGCTCCAGGTCATCATCGATACGGTGACGAAAGCCGGCGCGAACATCGGTCCGCAGCACAACGACGTGAAGAACGGCATCGGCTACTGCGTCGTTGACCTGCAGCAGCCGATTGACGAAAGCCGGGTGGAGCGCATCCGCAGCCAGAAGAACATTCTCGGCGTGCGGACGTTCCGCTTCTGACGAACACTGCCTCACACCGTCCGACTCGGTCCTGAGGGTAAGCCGCGGGTAGGGTTTCATCCCCTTCCGCGGCTTTTTATATTTCCGCTTGACACTCAGAAGTGCGGCGGTACGATGAACCCATGAGTCGTGCAATGCAATGGTTTTATTTCTTCTTTTTTGGGGCCTCCCTTGAGGTCTCTTTTGCGCGATCGTAACCTCCTCACAGACGATCACGGAAAAGGGCCCTCAAGGGGGCCCTTCTTCGTAACCCGTCTTTTCAACAAGAAAGGTCGGGCACGAAGCCTGATCTTTCACACAACCGGAAGGCTCTACAAATGGCTCACGTCATTAATACCCGTATCGATGTCTCGAACCTCAAGCGGCTCCCGCCTCCCAGGTCGGTCAAAGCAGTTTCCTGCTCCTCGACGGAACTGGAAAAGCAGGTGTATGGTCAGCGCAAAGTGATTGAAAGCATCCTTCGGGGCAAGGACAGCCGCATGCTTGCGATTGTCGGCCCCTGCTCAATCCATGACCCGCGCGCCGCAATCGAGTACGCGCAGCAACTTGCTCCGCTCGCACAGGAAGTGGCACCGCATATCTTCGTCGTGATGCGCGCGTACTTCCAGAAACCGCGCACGACGATCGGCTGGAAAGGCCTCTTCTACGACCCCGACCTTTTTATGAACGGCGGCAATGTCGAGAAGGGCGCCTACCTCGTGCGTCATGTTGCGCTCGAAATCGCCAAGCTCGGACTGCCGATTGCGACGGAAGCACTCGACCAGTGGTTGCCGCCGTACATCGACGACCTTGTCTCGTGGTCCTGTATCGGGGCCCGTACCGTGGAGTCTCAACCGCATCGCGAACTTGCCAGCGGTCTCTCCGCGCCGGTCGGCATGAAAAATCCGACCGACGGCAGCACCAAAGGTGCGGTCAACGGTGTGAACTCGGCGAATCATCCGCACGAGTTCTTCGGGCTCGACGCCGACGGACATCCGGCAATCTTCCCGACGACGGGTAATCCGTATGCACACGTCGTCCTGCGCGGCGGCGGGGGCAAGCCCAACTACGAGCGCGAGTCAATCGCTTCAACAATCGCGGCGCTCGAGAAAGACCATCTGCTCTCTTCGCTCGTCATCGACGCCGCGCATGAGAACAGCAACAAAGACCACCGGAAGCAACGGTCGGTCGTCGACAACGTGGTCGACCAACGTCTCGAAGGCAACGAAAAGATTGTCGGATTCATGGTCGAGAGCAACCTCAACGAAGGTCGCCAGGATATCGTGCCCGGACGCGGACTCGAGGCGCTCGCATACGGCGTCTCGATTACCGACCCGTGCATGGGCTTCCGCGATACCGAGAGGCTCTTACGGCACACGGCATCCCGGCTGAATCGAACAGCGGAGGCTGCGAGCACCGCCGCCTGACTGTCCGTTGAAATATCCGGTTGTGTACTTTCCCGCCACTCGTTCCTCAAAGCATGCTTTGAGGAACGAGTGGCGGTTTTTTTTCGCATTTTTCCGACTCTTGACGCGAGACTCTGGGAGAGTAGCGTTGTGAGACGCCCCGGCCTACGGGCGGGGTCTTTGAAACGCGGAGGATACGGAAATGAATATCGCGACGTCCACCACCGCCCGTGCGCCTTCTCCGGTCGACACTGTGCGAATCAGCAACGTCTCACTGCTCTCCGGTGACTGGCGACGCATGCTTCAACAGGCGGCTCCGGAAACCCCGGGCAATTCCGGGGTTCATGACGCCATCGGGCGGTTCTTCGAAAGGCCGGCCACCGGCACGTTCGACATGTTGCTCGCACGTTTCCCGCCCGACACGCCGACCGAGCGGGCCGTGGCGTGGGATCCGAGCGCATTCTCGCCGGCGAATCCCGCACACCTCCTGAGCGCTATTCATGCGATTCCGGATCTTCGGAACAGTCTCGGCGACATCGATATCGTCGCCGCTCAGCTCGGCTGCGCCGAAACCGAAGGTGACCCGGGCGGCTTCCGGTACGGCATCGTCGAAATGTGCGCAGGCGCTCGGATTGCACACCTTGTGCCTCCCGGCACTTTGGATACGCGATCGCGTATCCGCTGGTATGCGTTCATCGTCGGTCTGTGGCGCGAGTAGCCTCAAACATCCTGCGGGCCCGCTTGACCTCGTCGAGCGGGCCTGAACTGTATATACGGTGACTTGACATTGTGCCTATATTAGGGTACAATGGAGATTGACCGATTGAGTGCTCCGGCTCTCAATCCAGATTCACCCGCACGAGCAAGGATGTCCGAAATGGTTGCCGCAAGCACGAAGCCCGTCGAAATCGACCCTGCCGACCTCGAGCGCCTGCGCGAAGAGCTCGGCGGCCACATCCCGGAAGCCTGGGAACCGTGGGAAATCGCCGATGAAATCGCGCGTCGCAAAGCCGATAACTGGCTGAGCGAAGCCGACAAGAAATAGCGCTCACCGTTGCCAGCTGCCCGCAGGCACCCCGAACCCTCTGACACACGCTGTGTCACGGTTCGGGGAATTCTTTTTATATACCTTTTGCGTTCCGGATAAATTGCTTCAGTTTCTCGGCGTCCTTTTTTCCGTCGGTCGTTACCCCTGAATTCACGTCCACCGCATATGGATGAACTGTCCGGATTGCTTCTTCCACGTTTTCGGGGTTCAGCCCCCCCGCGAGGATTATCGGGAGTGACGTCGACTCTACAACACGGCGGCTGACGGACCAGTCGTGCGTCTGCCCTGTACCTCCCACCTGCCCTGTCGCGCGATTACCCGTATCGAGCGTCACTGCATCGGCGATTCCTTCGTATGATTTCACTTCGGCAATCGCTGTCTCATCAAATACATTCACCACCTTCCACGCCCGCACGTGCGGCAACGCTTTTTTAAACTTTAAAATTCCGTCCGCATCGGTGCCGCCGTGGAACTGCACTGCTTTTACAGCGGTCATTTCGGCGAGCCCGATAATGCGTGTCGCATCAAAAACGGTCGTAACCAGTACCGTGAAAGTTTCCGCCGGAAGCTCCGCGATGATAGCCCGTGCCGCCTCGGGCTCTATAAATGTCCGCACCGTCGGCTTTTCCTGTCCGACAAGAAACCCGAGCATGTCGGCTCCCGCTGCAAGTGACATGCGGGCATCCTCGAGAGTCGTATTACCGCAGATTTTTACGAGCGTCATGTGACTATAAAAGCATGTCGGCCGCGCTTGGCCTAGCAATACGGAACGATTGACAAGACAGGCCGGAAACGCCACTCTACATATAGCTAGCTTGTAACGTCGTGCGTGCGTCCGCAGCAACAGCCGGTTGAACCGGCACTATGCAAAAGGGAAACGTGATGACAGATAACCAGGGACAGTGGGCCGACCGCGAACTGACATTCGCGAAGGCGCGGGAATTCCTTGAGGGCCAAGGGATTCCGAAAGACCAGGTTGATTTCGGACAGCATCTGATTGCCAGTCCGAGCGAGGCGGCGCGCACCTTCATGTCGGGACTGACCGACGAGGAGCGTGGCGTTATCGAGACTGGCGTGGCGGCCGAAGCGTACAGCTGACGACCAGACGGGAGGGGGCGCATCGCGCCCTCTCCTGTGCTATTTTAGAGATTCATATGAACATATTGGATGACATAGTCGCGACGAAGCGAGCGGAGGTGGAAGATGCGAAAAAGCGCGCACCCCTCGAGACTCTCGTCCCGCGCCCGCGTACTTCGGGCCGATTCGTTTTTCTTTTCGAAACAGGCCCGGTGCTTATCGCCGAAATAAAACCGAAGTCCCCTTCCGAAGGTGCTCTTATAGAACGTTCCCCGCTCGACATCGCCGACCTCTACGCGAAAAGCGGCGCGGACGTGATTTCAGTCCTTACTGATTCGACGTACTTCGGCGGAAGTCTCGCATTGCTCGAAGATGTGCGGGCACACGTTCCGCAACTGCTTCTACGCAAAGATTTTATTATTGACCCGTATCAGGTCCACGAAACAGCCGCGAGCAGCGCAGATGTATTTCTTCTCATCGCCTCAATCTTGCAGACAGACGAATTGCGTTCGCTGAGGGAACTCGGCGAATCTTTCGGACTCGATGCGCTCATAGAGGTGCACGATGAGGCCGATATCGAAAAAGCGCTCGCATCGGGCGCGCGGGTTATCGGCATCAACAACCGCGACCTGACCAAAATGGAAACGGACCTCGCTACAACCGAGCGTCTCGCGCACATGATTCCCCGGAGTATTCCGCTCGTGAGTGAATCCGGAATTCATCAGTCCGGAGATGTGGAGCGCGTGCGCAAAGCTGGCGCGCGGGGCATACTGGTAGGCACCTCCATTCTGCGCTCAGAAAACCCGCTTGAGCACATTTCGGAGCTCAAAAAATCTCTATGAATAAAGATGCACACTTCGGCGGCGCATACGTACCTGAAATGCTCTGGGAGACTCTGCACGAGCTTACCGAGGCGTTCAACACCGCTCGGAACGACAGC
>JAIOPS010000013.1 GCA_021413775.1 Candidatus Kaiserbacteria bacterium
AACGAGCGCGCCGTCCAGAAGCTCAAGGACAATCTCTCCCGTCAGGGCGCACACATCATCACCTACCACGCGAGCGATGTGCACGCCTCCGGCCACGGCAACCGCGAAGAGGCTGTCTGGATACACAAACAAATCCGTCCGAAATTCTTTATTCCGGTTCACGGGTACCACTACATGCTTCGCGTTCATGCGGATCTCGCCGTCGAAATGGGAGTGAAGCCCGAAAATGTCTGCATCCCGGACAACTCCTCTCTCATTGATATCGTGAAAGGCGAGAAAATCGCGAAACACGCCATGAAAGCTCCTTCGGAGCTGCGGGTCGTCGAAGGTCACACCGTTTCCGAACTCTCCGACGTCCTCATGCGCGACAGAAAGGCCCTCGGACAGGAAGGATTCTGCGTCGTCGTCGCCACGGTAGACCGCCGCACCGGCAAACTGCACAAATCCCCCGATATCATCTCCCGCGGCTTTGTGTACCTGCGCGACAACAAAGACCTCATGGACCAGACTCGTCTCATCATCCGCAAGAGCGTCGAAACATCTCTCAAAAATCCCCGCTCAGCCGACCTCGATGTCGCGCGCGAAGACCTCGCCGAAGCAGTCGCCCGTTTCCTCCTGCAGCGCACGATGAAACGTCCGATTGTGATTCCCGTTATCGTCTCAATTTAACCCGCGTGCCTACGCGATACGCCAGGCGGACTTTTCTTTCACGATAAGCCCGTCTCGGGTAAGCGATACGAGCGCACCGTCCTTGCGCTTCTTGTCGAACGGTAATGATTGCACGGATTTCCCTTCGTGAATCGCTTTCAGTATCGCGCCGCGGACCTGGCGAAGTGAACCTTCGAACTTCGATTGGCGCACGTGCGAGGTGCTCCGGCGCGCGGGATTCTTATGCATTTTTTTAATGTGGACTCCGTAGTCCATAAGCGCCCAGTGCCACTCACGCGGATCCTGTTCTTTGGCAGCCTTTTCTATGACGGGCATGAGTTCCCGGTCGGAAACACTTTCTCTATCGGGGAAAAAGTGATGGATGTACGCGGCGCGTACATTGGTCTCGATGAGCGCGTGAGGTTCATTGAAAGCGAAGACCCGCACGGCGGCTTTTGTATAGGGGCCGACGCCGGGCAGTTTCTTTGCCGCGGTCGCATCTTTCACGCTGCCGCCGTATTCACCCGCGATAGCTTTCGCCGCATCGTGCAGATATTTCCCTCGTCTGTTGTAGCCCAGACCGTTCCATACCTTGAGTACTTCTGAGAGCGACGCATGCGAGAGCACGAACACAGTCGGGAATGTTTTCAGAAATTCTTTATATTTCTCTATGACGCGCGGCACCTGCGTCTGCTGTAGCATAACTTCCGAGACGAGAATCTTGTACGGGTCGTGCGTTTTGCGCCAGGGCAGGTCATGCCTGCCGCACTCCTCCCAATACGTCCATACGGACCGGCGGAATGCGGAAACACTACTTGATGTCATACACCATGTCTTTGCGTTCGACCACGATATTCCACTTCAATCGTTTTGCGGCGCGGTAGAGTTTCTGATTGGGATTGAAACAAATCGGTTTCGCGACCATTTCGAGAAACGGAATGTCGCTCTCAGTATCGCCCACGCCGACGGAGCGCACGAGCGTAAGGTTCTCCTTCTCGAGCGCGCGTTTTACGATATTGGATTTGTTGTATATCAGGTGCTCGTCGACAATGCCGCCGGTGAAGCGGTCCTGCGGTCCTATCTCATAGACGATGCCGTACGCTTTGTTGAATCCGATACGCGGACAAAATTTATCGAGCACCGTCTTCGGCGAGTGAGACACCGCGAGAAGATAGTACCCTTTCGCCTTCAAATCTTTGATGAGGTCCCGCGTATACCGGTATGTGTGCTTCCACTGCTCATCGACGAGCCTTTCTGCGGCGTCGGCCAGTTCTCCGTAGTGCACGCCCTTCAGGTGTTTCCTGAACGCCTCCACCACGGCCATAATGTACTCCTCATAATCACCCTCCCTATCGAGCCACCGCTGCTGCTGCTTCTCGTAGACCTTCTTCGTGTCCTCGGGGAAAGCGCCCTGGGCGATGAGAGTCTCAACGAGCTGAATAAGGAGAGACGAGCGGAAGATTGTCCCGTCAACATCAAATATCGCCACCTTCCGCTCCGCATCCATACAGGTATCCTGCCCTACCCGTAGCTATGCGCAAGTCCCCTCCTATTGAAGCTTCGGGCCGCCCACTTTCTGCAAAATATCGGACTGAAAAATCCGCTTTGTGTCTTTCTGCGCACTGAACCGCTCTTCGGCCAGCGTCACGAGGCCCGTCACCAAATCCATATTTGAAACGCCGGCTTTTTTCCAGTTGTGGTGGTACAAACTGCCGGGCAACGTGTTGACCTCGTTCACATAGACGGTATCCGTGGAGCCGTCGATGAGAAAATCGACGCGCGCAATTCCCGTGCAGCCGAGGGCGCGGTACACCTCCTTGCCCATTTCTTTCACACGCCGTGTCAGCGACTCACCGATATTCGCGGGGACTTCAGAGTACGGAACATTCGCTCCCGCTCCTCCTTTTTTTCCGCCCGAGAGATACTTATCTTTGAAATCGAAGAAGTCGGTCTTGTTGAGCGGGCGCTCGCACTCGGCAACACGCGGCTCGCCATTCCCCATAATCGGAAGGGTCACTTCAATCAGATTCTGCACGCCTTCTTCCACGAGCACCTTGTCGTCGAAGTGCAGCGCAATCTCAATCGCATTCTCCAGTTCCACTTCTTCTTTTACTTTCGTGATGCCTATGGAGGAACCGAGATGCACGGGCTTCACGAAAAGCGGCGAGCGCAATTTCTTGATGCGCGCCCGGTATTCCGGCGCATTCTTTTTCCATTCATCTCTCGTGAACCATACGTACGGCACTACGGGGATTCCTTCCGCAGCGACAACCTGCTTCGTCAGAACCTTGTCCATGGCGACCGCGGATGCAGCGACATCGCACCCGACAAACGGCACATTCGCCATTTTCAGCAAGCCCATAAGCGCGCCGTCTTCTCCGTAGGTCCCGTGCATCGCAGGAAACACGACATCGATGTGAACGCGCTTGCCGAACATGCCGCTCCATACAAAATCGAGGCCGTTTTCAAAAGAAAGCTGCACCTGTTTCTTCGCCGCGAGCGCGGATTCATAATCCTGCTGTTTAAAAAACGAAAGATTGTTCATCTCTTTGTCCGCGTACCATTTCCCATCCTTACTTATGTACACGGGCCAGACGTCGTATTCCTTGCTCGCGAGCAGCGTATCAATAATCGGGATGTGAGCGGTGACGATAGACACGTCGTGCTCCGCGCTCCTCCCGCCGAATATGACCGCAATCGTCTTCATGTCGCCATTGTAGCAAACCGGCCGAAAGCGAGTGCGGCGGTGCGTCACTGAGTCCCCACAGGCGAAGAGCCGAGGATTGAGGTCTTTTCACCAGAAAAGCCGGGCTCAGTGACACGCCGTCGCCGAGCGCTACGAATATTGATCGGGCCAATCGTTTTGAATCAGAACGATGTCCCCGCTCACCGTCATGTGCGTGACCGCATGTAAAGCCGAGGGCATATCATCGAAGCGGAGAATCTTGCCTTTGAATCCGGCCTCCTGCAGGCCACTCTCAACGAAAGGCGTTGCGGTCGTGCGGATGAGGACAACGTTCTCGATGCCGGCCTCCGCGAGCTGCTTGCCTATTTCTTCGTGTACGGATTCTTTTCGCGTACCCATTTCCACAAGCCCGGGCGTGATGTAAAAGCGGCGACGTCCTTTTATTGAGGAGAGGAACGTGATGACTGCGGCAACACCGTCAGGGTTGCCGTTGTAGCTGTCGTCGAGTGTTATCACACCGGTGTTGTCTACCGTCGGCTGGAGACGATGCGGGAACGCTTCCGT
>JAIOPS010000014.1 GCA_021413775.1 Candidatus Kaiserbacteria bacterium
TCAACAACATGACTAGCCTGCGCCAGAAGGCGCTTGAGCGGCCGTAGCATCCCGGGATTCGCGTCGACAACCAAAATCTGTGCCATTGGGAACCTCCCGCCCACCGTGGGCCTGACAAATCTATACAATATAAACCCGCGCTCGTAAAGCACCGCCCTAGAGAAGGGCAGCTTCCTCACGCAGTGCGATATCGAATTCCTTTTGAACAGCAGCTTTGATTGTATCGGCGAGCCTTTTCACGTCTTCGGCGGTCGCTGAACCCGTGTTTACGATGTAATTGGGATGCTGAAGCGACGCTATGGCACCGCCCACTGTCGCACCCTTCATGCCTGCCTTTTCGATAAGCCATCCTGCCGGTACGCGGCTTTCGCGCGACTTCACACCTTTTTCCGTTTCGAACATCTCAACGATGTGGTGCGGCGCGACCGGATTCATAAAGTACGAACCCGCTGCCTGCACGTTTTGCAGATGCCGTCTTTCGCGTTCGGTTATCGTTTCATCGACAAGTCGGCGGGATTCAGACGGCTCAACCGTCGTAAGCCGCAGAATAGCTCTCGTAATAATCCACTCCGCATGATCTTTAAAGAAAGAATGCCTGTACGAAAAATCGCACTCTGCGTTTGCAAACTCCCTGCCCTCGCCCGTCGTCACATTGTACGCACGCACTGTAACCACGAAATCTTTTATCTCGGAGCCGAACGCTCCGGCGTTGCCCCGGACTGCGCCACCGACGGTGCCCGGTATACCGGAGAGCTTCTCCCATCCTCCGAGTCCCTGCGCACCCATACTCTGAATAAGGTTCAGGAGGTTCGTTCCGGTCCACGAATCAACGAGGCCCTCGCTGATGCCGTACAGATTACCTACTATGTGAATCACGAGAGCATCCAATACGTCGCCCTGAATGAGCACATTGCTGCCGCCGGAGAGCACAACAAAGCGCGTATCGTGGTCCCGGGCCCATTGCACAGCCTCGCTGATGTCGCTTTCGGTGCGCACATCCGCAAAGTATCTGGCTACGCCGCCGATACGGAACGTCGTGAGCGACGCAAGCGGAATGTGTTCTTGAATCGTGAGGGACATAGCTATTTTTTCTTCGGCTTCTTTGTGCGCGCAGCGTCGGCGACTTCTTTTTCGAGCTTTTGGATTTCATCACGCAGAAGCGCTGCGGTTTCGAAATCAAGATTATCAGCAGCTTCGTGCATCTCGCGTTTCTTTGCCTGTATGGCCTTCTTCGGGTCGCCGTACGCGGCGATGTCTTCTGCCGCCAAAAGCGCCGTCGCCCGCTCGCGCGACTTCTGTATATCCCCGATGATGTCGTTAATCTTTTTCTGAATGCTCGTCGGCGTTATGTTGTGTTCCGTGTTGTACGCGATTTGTACGGTACGACGACGGTTTGTCTCTCCCATCGCGCGCTCCATAGACCCGGTCATGTTGTCAGCATAGAGGATGACCCGTCCTTTCACATTTCGAGCCGCACGCCCGATGGTCTGTATGAGTGATACTTCCGAGCGCAGAAAACCCTCTTTGTCCGCGTCCATAATCGCGACCAACTCAATCTCCGGTAAGTCTAAACCTTCTCTCAGAAGGTTCACTCCTACGAGGACATCGAATTTCCCCTTTCGGAAATCGGTCAGTATCTCAATGCGGTCTATGGTCTTTACATCGCTGTGGATGTACCGGACTTTAATTTTCTTCTCTTCAAGGAATGTCGTAAGGTCTTCCGCCATCTTCTTCGTGAGTACCGTCACCATCGAGCGCGAACCGCGGGCGGTTACCTCCTCTACCTCACGGATGAAATCACGGACCTGACCTTCATACCCGTCGTGAGAAACAATGGGCCGAACTTCAATTTCGGGATCGATGAGTCCTGTAGGCCTGACGACCATCTGAATCGGCGTACCGCTCCTCTCCAGCTCATACTTGCCGGGAGTGGCAGTCGTGTAGATAGTCTGACCGACACGCTCCTCAAATTCATTGAACTTGAGCGGACGGTTATCTACTGCGGACGGCAGGCGGAATCCGTGCTCGATGAGCATGTCTTTACGCGAGCGATCGCCCGCATACATAGCACCTATCTGCGGCACCGTGACGTGCGACTCGTCGATGATGGTAAGAAAATCTTTGGGAAAGTACGACAACAGTGTGTAAGGCGGCTCGCCGCTCTTGCGACGGTCGAAATGCCGCGAGTAGTTCTCGATACCGTTGCAGTAACCGAATTCCCGTATCATGGAAATATCCTGCCGTGTGCGTCTCTTCAGCCTTTCCGCTTCAAGAATTTTTCCTCCCGCATTGAGAACTTTCAGACGCTCGGCAAGCTCCGCCTCAATATCCTTCAGTGCGGCATCCACGACGTCTTTCGGCGTCACATAGTTGCGCGCCGGGAAGATAATCGCCTCCTCCCGCTCCCCGCGGATTTCCCGGGTCAACGAATCCATAATTTCAATATTCGCTACCGTTCCTCCGGAGAGGTCTATGCGATACACGATGCGCTCGCTTGCGGGCATGACCTCTATTCTGGAGCCGAGTGCGCGGAACGTACCGGGCGAGAGGTCGCCGGCGACGCGCTCAAAATACAATCCGATGAGTTTTCGTGTAAGTGAGGCACGTGTCTCCGTCTCGCCGCGTTTCAGCTTGAGAATATATTTTTCATATTCTGTGGGAGAGCCGAGACCGTAAATGCAGGATACGGACGCAACCACAATGACGTCACGCCTCGTGAGCAGCGCCTGAGCAGACGCGTGACGGAGACGTTCGATATCTTCATTTATCATCGCTTCTTTTTCGATGTAGGTGTCTGTTACCGGCACATAGGCTTCAGGCTGATAGTAGTCGTAGTATGAAACGAAGTAATGCACCGCTGCATCCGGGAAAAAGTCCCGGTACTCGCTCGCGAGCTGCGCCGCGAGTGTTTTGTTGTGCGCGATGACGAGCGTAGGCCGCTGTACATGCTCGATGACATTCGCCATCGTATACGTTTTACCCGAGCCTGTTACGCCGAGCAGTGTCTGATGCCGCTGACCGTTCTCGAGCCCCTGTACGAGCGCCTCAATCGCTTTCGGCTGGTCACCGGAGGGTTTGTAGTCCGACTGAATTTTGAGGGCCATCGGGCAACTCTATCAAAAATAGCCCGGAAACAGAACAATCCGAAGATTTGTACTTGTGCCTCGCTTCGGGTAGGGTGTCGGCAGGTTCAATGAGTCCCCGGTCTCATACAGAGGATAGACATCATGCCAGGCAAGAAAAAACCGGCAGGTCCGAAAAGCCATCTCGATGTGCTTTGCGACAAACGCATGCAACAGACCATCGACACCAAAGTGCTGACAATCAGACGAGAGGAGGAGCGCCGAGACTTCGCCCTCCGCCAATTCGCGAAGACCGTCGAGAAGATGACGCGTCGGCAGCTTAAAATCAAACGCAACGGTTTCGCCGACAAGCGCATCGCACGGTTTTCGCTCGATGTAGCGATTAAGGCGCTGGCAGTGCTCACGGACTGACCGGGCTCTTGAGCAAAGTGGCGGCCTATGGCCGCCATTCTACTTTTTATACCCACCAAGAAACTCCCGCGCGTATTCACTGAGCCGGTCCTCAAGAATTGCAGTCCGGATGTTTTCCGTCAGCCGTGTGAGAAAGCGCATATTGTGGGCGCTCGCAAGCACACCGGCCAGCATCTCTTTGGAACGAAAGAGGTGGTGAATATAGCTTTTCGTATACTTTTTGCACACAAAACAGTCGCAAGCCGTGTCGATGGGACCGAGGTCCGTGGCATACTCGGACCTTTCCATATTTGTTTTTCCTGTATGAGTAAAAACGGTACCGTTGCGGCCGTTTCGCGTGGGCAGCACACAATCGAACGTATCGATTCCCGCAGCCGCGCCGATGAAAATGTCTTCAGGTTCTCCGATGCCGAGAAGATGACGGGGTTTCTGTTCCGGCAATTCTCTGTTCACTTTTTCAAGTATGCCGAGAATGTCCTGTTTACTGAACGAACCGCCGATGCCGAATCCGTCAAAATCCAGTTCGGCGAGCTCGTGTGCCGACTGAAGGCGCAAATCCTCATAGCGGCCTCCCTGAACGATGCCGTATATCGCCTGTCGCATGTTTGCCCCGATATTCTGCCGGTGCGCTGCCAGTGAGCGTTTTGCCCATCTGTGCGTACGCTCCATCGCCTCTTTTTGATACACGCAGTCCGCCGCCGGTGAGGTGCATTCATCAAATGCAAAAATAATATCAGCGCCGAGCGCATGCTGAATTTCCATCGAACGTTCAGGTGTGAAGCGATGCAGCGAACCGTTGATATGGGACGTAAACGACACTCCTTCATCGTCCACAATCGCGAGCTTGCCGTGCGATGTCGCTACATCCTCATCGTAGACGGCAACGCCCGCTTCCCGCGGCACGTCTTCGATGGAAATTTTGGAAACGACCTTTCCGAAACCTTCGCCCAGAGAAAATACCTGGAAGCCTCCTGAGTCGGTCATTGTCGGCCCGTCCCACGCCATAAATTTTCCGACACCGCCGGCATGTTCCACAATCTTCTCTCCCGGCGTGAGGTACAGGTGATACGCGTTCGCGATAATTCCCTGTATGCCCATGTCTTCGTACATGAACGAGCCGAGCCCTTTCGTTGTCGCTTTCGTCGCGACGGCGATGAATGCGGGCGTCCGGATATCACCGTGCGGCGTTGAAATCGTCCCCGCCCGTGCGAGTGACTTTTCGTCCCGCTTTTCAATATCGAAAGAAACCGGCCGCTTCATTGGAGCGACTATAGCATTTATGCCTCAAATGTTTCTATTTGCTGCGGGGAATAGAACGTCGGGACTTCCCGAACTGCCCTGCGCGGGACGCCATGCGAATCGGCCGTGCCTGATGTGACTGCGGCTTGTCGAAGTGCGGCTTATTATTCTTTTTATCAAATCCTCCTCCTTTCATATGTGCATTGTATCACGCAAGCGTAACTACGCAGACATTACGCTTACCTCTCTTCAAGAGACCGATGCCGCCGGTGCGCGCTATCATATCCGCTACGTTCGACGTGCCGTCAACGACGACGTCGTCCAGTCTCACGGCACCGTCCTCAGTGTATCTCCGTGCTTCAGTCTTTGAAGTGGCCAGACCCGACTCGACGATGACATCCAACGTGTTCATCGCCGGTGTGACGATAAAGCTCGATACAGATTCTTTCAGAGCACGTATTTCTTCCTCGCTGAGGCTACTTATGGGTGTATTCGAAAACAACACCTGCGTTACTCTCTCTGCGCGGGCGGCGAGCTCATGCCCATGTACCAATGCAGTTACCTCCCGCGCAAGCACGCGCTGAGCGAGACGTTCTGAAGCATTCTCGAGATGACGCTTCATATGGGACTCTATATCACCCCACGAAAGAAGGGTCAGTTTCAATAAAAGCTCTTCAACCGCGTCGTCTTCGACGTTCAGAAAGAATTGATACATCTGAAACGGAGACGTTTTTTTCGCATCGAGCCAAATGGCCCCGCTCTCTGATTTGCCGAACTTTTTGCCCGTCGCTTTATTCACGATAAGCGGCCAGGTCAGAGCGAACACCTCCTTCCCCTCTTTTCTGCGGATGAATTCAACGCCGGCAAGGATGTTGCTCCACTGGTCGGACCCGCCGACTTGCACGTCGCAGCCGTATTCTTTATTCAAGTGCAGGTAGTCGAACCCCTGCAAAAGCGAGTAACTGAACTCCGTGAAGGAAATCGGCGATTCAGCATCAAGTCTGTCTTTGACGATGTCTTTCTTTATCATCGAGTTTACCGTAAAGTATTTTCCGATATCGCGGAGGAATTCGAGCAGATGCAGCTTCGTGAGCCATTTCGCATTGTTCTCCTCGATGAAATCGTCCGTACCGAAGACCGTCCGGATTTGGGCGGCTACGGCCTTCGAATTGCGCTGAATCGTTTCTTCGTCAAGAAGATTTCGCTCTTCACTTTTCCCGCCCGGGTCTCCTATCATGCCCGTGCCTCCGCCGGTGAGAAGAATCACCTTGTGCCCGTCCTCAAGAAAGCGCCTCAGGACGAGGAGCCC
>JAIOPS010000015.1 GCA_021413775.1 Candidatus Kaiserbacteria bacterium
CGAACACTACCGGAGCGCCTTCGAGGGCAACATCTATGAATCAATCGAAAAAAACAAAGTCGACGGGAAGCTCCCGGAGCACGGTGATGAGTGCGACCACGAACTGGACTGGTGGCCGGAATACGAGAATAGTTTCGAGAAAGGAGTCTCTCCGTTTCAAGGCGTCATACCGGTCATCCGCGAACTGGCAGCGGATTATCGGCTCATTATTGTGACCTCCGGCAGCGCGCGCTTCATCGTGCCGTTTCTCGAGAGAACCGGTGTCGCGGACTGCTTCATTGATATTCTCGATGTGGATGTGCACACGCACAAGACGAAGAAAATCGAGATGATTCTCGACAAGTATGCGACGAGCGCGCCGCAGTGCGTCTTCATCACCGACACGCTCGGTGATGTGCGTGAAGCGGCGCACCACACGATAGGTTCGATTGCGGTGACGTGGGGCTTTCACCCGCGCGAAACTCTTGAGAAAGGTGTTCCGTTCCGTATCGTTGATTCACCGGCCGAAATACCCGGCGCGGTGAGCGAATACTTCTCCTGATGTATGTCGGTACTCGAAGTCACTAACCTGCTCAAGACGTACCGCGGCACGACCGCGGTCAACGGCATCTCTTTCTCGCTCGGAAAGGGGGAGATAGTCGGACTCCTCGGCCCCAACGGCGCGGGAAAGACAACGACGATTCACATGCTGCTCGGTATTACGCTTCACAACGGCGGGAGCATCCGCTACTTCGGACAGGATTTTGTGACGCATCGCGAAGAGAGCCTGCAGAGAATGAATGCCGCATCCGCATTCAATACGCTGCAGGGCCGGCTCACGGTCCGGGAGAACCTCCTGGTGTTTGCCGAGCTCTATCTGCTAAAAAATCCGAAAAAGAAAATAGACGAACTGCTGGCGCGTTTCGAAATGACGGAATTCGCCCACACGCTGTACTGGAGTCTCTCATCCGGGCAGAGGACGCGCGTCAATCTCATTAAGTCTCTCCTCAACGACCCGGAAATTCTGCTCATGGACGAACCGACCGCCTCGCTTGACCCTGATATCGCGGACAAAACGCTCTCCCTCGTAGAAGAGCTGAAGCGCGAGCGCGAGTTGAGCATCTTGTACACAAGCCACAACATGGCTGAAATTACGCGGATATGCGACCGGGTCATCTTTCTCGACCGCGGAAATATCGTCGCTCACGACACACCGCAGAATCTCACGAAGCGTATTTCCACGACGACGCTTCGGCTCACGGTCGCGGACGGCGGCGGGGGACTCAGGCGTTACCTTGAAGAGCGGAAGCAGTCGTATACCTCAGTCGGAGATTCCGTCGTCGAAATATTGACGGAAGAGAGCCGTATTCCGGAAGTACTCTTCGGGGCGAGCCACATCGGCGCTACCATTACCGATATCGAAATCAAAAAGCCGACGCTGGAGGATGTCTTTTTACAGATAGCGAGAACTTCGGTATGAGCGTGCGACGTATATACGCGGTCCTCATGCAGGAATTTTTCCTCGCGCTCCATACGCTGGAGATTTTTGTTGATTCATTTATCTTCCCGCTCCTGAGCGTCATCATCTTCGGACTCATTTCACTGTACCTTATCGGCAGTGATGAAACGATTGCCGCGCAGTACATTCTGCTCGGCATGATTCTCTGGCAGGTTATCTGGGTCATCTCGTATTCGGTCGCGACAGGAAGCATGTGGAACATCTGGTCAAAAAATCTGAGCAACATGTTCGTCTCTCCGCTTACCGTCAGCGAGTATATGTCCGCGCACTTCATCTCGGGCTGCGCGAAGGCGGTTCTCCTGCTTGTCATCGCAAATGCGGTGTCCATGGTGATGTTTCACTTCAGTGTTCTCAGCATCGGAGTGCCGGTACTGGTGCTCACGTTCATCGTATTCGCCGCATTCGCGTTTGCGGTGTCCATCGCCGTTCTCGGGCTGATTTTCCGGTACGGTACCCGAATCGCCGCGCTCTCATGGTCACTCATCACCGTGTTCCAGCCGCTCGCGGCGACGTTCTATCCGCTCGCTGACATGCCGCATCTCCTTCAGTACGTCGCGCTGCTTCTGCCGCCCACATATGCTTTCGAGGCCGCGCGATACAGTCTTGTACAGGGAGAAATCGCGTGGAGTATGCTCGGAATGGGGTTCGCATTAGATGCGGTATACGGGGTCGCCTGTGTACTGCTCTTCAGACAGCTTTTCAGGAACTCGCGTGATACGGGGCAGTTTGCACGGAATGAATCGTAAACACGGTGTGAAAGGATTGGTATACTCAATCGTCAACGCATATGATGTTCCGGAAATATACGATTCTCTCTTTTGTACTGAGCGCGATGTTCGCGGCACCCTCTTTCGCTTTTGCCGCGAGCGGGTTTGAAGTGACGGGCTGGCTCCCGTACTGGCGCTCGGCGACCTCGACCGCCGATGTCTTGCCGCACCTCTCACAGGTCACGGAAGTGAACCCCTTCGTATACACGATTAAGAGCGACGGCACACTTGTCGACAACGGCTCACTCGATACCGAGCCGTGGGTTTCTTTCATAGCGGCCGCAAAGCAGCAGAAGGTCCGTGTTATACCGACCGTCATGACGGGGAACAGTGAACTTCTGCACGAGATACTGAGTGATACGCAAAAACGCGTCGCTTTCGAAGACCGCATCGCGCAGCTGGTAAAGGAAAAGAATTTCGACGGCATTGATATCGATTTCGAAGGGAAGAAAGCCGAAGATAAGGATTACTTCTCAACCTTCCTGAAAGGTCTCTATCAGCGGATGGGTCAGAAGTGGGTCATGTGCACCATCGAGTCCCGCACGCCGACCGACAGCCGCTACTACGGCACCGATATTCCGCCCGATGCGACCATCTACGCGAATGACCTCGTAGAAATAAATAAGTACTGCGACCGCGTACGTATCATGGCGTACGACCAGCAGGGAATCGATTTGCAGCTCTCGAGCGCCGCCGCGTCCTCCTCCCAGCTCTACGCGCCCGTCGCCGACCCGGCGTGGGTCGAGAAGGTTGTGAATCTCATGGCAAAAGATATCAAGCGCTCGAAAATACTTATCGGCGTGCCGACCTACGGGTACGAGTACGATGTAACCGCGTATGCGAATAATCAGTACGTGTACAACATTCTCTGGACCTTCAACCCCGGATACGCGTGGCCGATAGCACAGCAGTACGGCGTCACGCCGCAAAGAAACGCCGCAGGCGAGATGTTCTTCACGTATGTCGCAAACAGTGCGACGACAAGCCCTCCGACCTCTCTCGGTCCGAATTCGGCGGCGCTCGCTGCAGCAGCGGCTTCTCAGTACGCGACCCAGTACAATTCTCACCTGAATTTCCGTCTTATGGATTGGCCCGATGCGCAGTCGATTCAGACGAAGATAGACCTCGCGATTTCAATATTCAAATGGGACGGCGGTGAGGACCCTGCAATATGGAACGTGCTCGCGGGCGTCGCGGGAAGCTCGTCCGCCTCCGGCGGCTCCACTGCCGGCTCGGGCTCAAGCGGTTCTTCCGTATCGCTTGCGCGCGGACTCGATATCGGCTCGACCGGAGCAGATGTCCGCACGCTCCAGAGAATTCTCAATTCTGATTCTGATACTCGCGTCGCGGCGAGCGGCACGGGCTCGCCCGGTAATGAATCCACCTACTTCGGTCCGGCGACGGCCGCAGCGGTAAAGAAGTTCCAGGTGAAGTGGGGAATCGCGAAAGCGGGCAACGCCGGATACGGCTACGTGGGCCCTTCGACCCGCGCGAAACTCAACGCTGTTCTCGGCACGATGTAGGACAGTGATTGCTATACTGAGCCGACCATCATATGTCGGAAAAAATGCCGGATTTTTCAAAAGAGCGCGAATTTCATAAAGGTAGATGGGAGAAAAAGGCACAGCAGGAAAGTGAGCGAGGTCCGTTCAAGCGGTTCGTGGACAAAAACGGACCGGACAGGGACGCGGATGACTTTATGCGTGAAGAAGCGTCGCGCGACGATAAGGATTTTGAGAAACGCAGAAATCCTGAGCAAAAGGAATTGTTGCATGCCGAATATAAAGAGTGGCTCAAAAGTCTTCAGCCGGTCATCGAGGGGTTCATGGAGAGGGTCAGACACCCTGAAGATACTGAAAACACCACAATGATAATCATGATGGGCGGAGGCATGAGAGGGCCGTACACCGCAGGTCAGGGCATTTCTCTCCAGATGATGGGCATTACGCCGGATGTGGTCGACATGGTCATCGGCACGTCTACCGGCGCCGTTGTCGCCACTGCATTTGTCGCAGGTCTCGAGGAAATGCTCAAGAGTACGACGATGATGATAGAAGAACTCTCGTCAAAGAATTTCATAGATGCTGCGCGGGTGTTGAAGCAGGAAGTAATCAAGTTGCGTTTAATCAGTGACCTGTGGAGTCAGGGCGAGTACAAAATCGATACAGACAAGGTTGTGGGGTCGCACCCCGACCTTCTCTATACAGTGACAGAGCCCGTCAGAGGAGATGAGGAGCCGAAGGTTAAATATCTTGATGCGAAATCAATATCGCCCGGACCTATTGCCGGGGTTATCTCATCAATGTCGATACCGTATATCACGGGAGATATTCCCGCCGTTAACGGGGTGAAAAATTACGACGGTGGGTTCGGCCGGATGAACATCAAGAATGATATTGAAGAATTCAAAAAACGACACAACGGCAAGCCGCCCAAGAACATTTTGATTTTACCGACCATGCCGTTTGAATATTTCGAGGAAATGATCCCGACAGCAGACGAAATTAAATTCGCAAAATTTGCACGACGCCGTGCGGGATCGCTCATGAGAGCCGGATCACTCGACGGTGCGGCCTCACTGCATCAGGTCGAAAAGGGGTTGCTGCTCAAACATGAACAGCGCAAAGCGTTTGAATTGATTCAAAAAGAGACCGGCGTGCATATCGGCGTATTGTGGCCGCCTAATTCGGGTCTTACCACAACCAGTATTGACGGTGATGATATGAAAGAGGCAGTCCTGTCCTCTGCAAGAGATACCATTAAGCAATTCGGCGGGAAGCAACCGGATGAGATTCCCGAATATGTATCCGAAAAGAAACGGCTCAAAGAGGCAATTGCAGATTTCAAAAAAGCGGTCTGAGGATTGCTTCCGGGGTGCTTAATGTGCGCGCGAGTCATCCCCGTACTGCATCTCATAGGCCGCATAGCGCTTTTTGAGCGCGGCCTCGTCACCGTATTTCACGAATGATTTCTCGTGCTCGGAGGCGATATAGCCGCGCACCTCAAGGTGAGTAATAGCGCAAAAATAGCTCTCGGTTCTTCCGGCGATGACTGATGCATAGTGGAACCAGCCGTTCACATACCCGCAGTAGGCGCAGCCGATCCTCTCGGGCCACGAGAGATACGGGAGCTTTTCGCGGTCCATGATGCGGATATATCGCGACCGTTCCACATACGAGATGCCGAATATGGGAAAACAAATCCGGTGATAGATTTCCAGAAAAATATCTGAAATGGCGACGGGAATAATCATCAGCCAGATTAAGGGTGCGGCAACCAAGTAGCGCAATATGGGGTTTTTTGAACCTTTATGTTGCCATGCGGGCATATGTATGAAGAGTACTGATTATAAAGCGCGTGCTACCCGCCCAGCATACCACCATGCCGGTCGCGCTTGAGTCCTGTACTGATAGTGTAGAATGTCGTCTATGACAGAAAATACACCAGCCCCCGCGCGGGACAACAGCGCACTTTATATACCGGCCGCAATCGTGGTCGCGGGACTTATTATCGGACTTTCACTTGTTTTGGCGTTGAAGCCGTCAAACGGCAGCGTGGGTACCGCAACAGGCGGACAGGTCGCCGCCGTGGATATCAAAGACGTAAAAATTGCGGGCGACCCGTTCATCGGAAACGCGAATGCAAAAATCGTACTCGCGTACTGGTCCGACTATCAGTGCCCGTTCTGCAAGCAGTTTGAACTCCAGACTCTTCCGGAAATCATCAAGTCGTACGTGGATACCGGTAAGGTGAAAATTGTGTTCAAGGATTACCCTTTCCTCGGCGAGGATTCCATTACTGCGGCCGAGTACGAGCACGCCATCTGGGAACTCTTCCCGGCAAAATACTGGGCATGGCGCGAAGCGATGTACAACGCGCAGGATGACGAGGGCGACCAGGGCTTCGGCGACGCCGCATCCATTGATACGCTCACCGGGAAAATAGACGGCATCAACCTCGCCGCAGTGAAAGCAGCCGTTGCGAAGAATAAAGCGGCGTACGACAGCGCAATCGACGCGGACCGCGCGGAAGGAACGAACTTCGGTGTGCAGGGGACACCCGGTTTCATCACCGGAAAGACGCTCATCCCGGGCGCCGTTCCGCTCGCCCAGTTTAAGACCGCGATAGACGCGCAGTTGTAATACCCGGCCTTTCTGGCATCATGGCTGTATGACTGAAAGCGATAAAAAGCGCGTGTGGATTGCAGCAGGATGCCTCATTGTCTTTACCGTATTCATTATCCTCATAGCCGTATTCTCCCAGGGTCAGCCTGTGACAGCAGTGGCCGACAACACCGCCGCTCCGATTTCTGCGGGCGACCACGCGGTGGGTTCCAAAGACGCGAAGGTGACGCTCATCGAATACGGGGATTTCCAATGCCCGGCGTGCGGCCAATACGAGCCGATAGTCGACCAGATACGGACCGAGTACGCCGGCTCCGTGCTGCTCGTCTTCCGCAATTTCCCGCTCTACCAGATTCATCAGAATGCGGGCATCGCCGCACAGGCTGCCGAGGCCGCTGCGCTCCAGGGGAAGTACTGGGAGATGCATGACCTTCTCTACGAGAAGCAGAATGACTGGTCGAACGTTTCGCCCGCCGACGTGGTGAAGACGCGGTTTGAAGCGTACGCGAAGACGCTCGGGCTTGATATCGCAAAATTCAACGCGGACATTAATTCTGATGCGGTCAAAAACAAAATAACCGCCGACGTATCGACCGGCAACGACGCGAAGGTCAACCACACACCGACGTTCTTTATCAACCTGAAGGAGATAAAAAATCCGAACAACTATGCCGAATTCAAATCAGCCCTCGATGCCGCTCTCGCGACCACGACTGTTCAATAAGCTCCTCCTCGCCATTGCGGCGTTCGGCTTTCTCGGATTTGCGGATTCCGCGTACCTCACGGTGGACCACTACATCGCACTCCCGCTCCCGTGCTCTCTCACACAAGGTTGCGAGACGGTGCTGACGAGTCCGTACTCGATGGTCGGCCCCGTGCCGCTCGCGTTTTTCGGTGTCGTATTCTACCTGGCAGTCATCTTCGCCGCGCTCTACCTTCTGACATCGTCCGGGGTTTCGAAACTCCACGTGCAGCTGCTTTTTGCGCTCACCGGAATCGGCCTCCTCTCCTCAATCGCTTTTGAATCCATCCAGGCGTTCATCATCCATGCGTACTGCATGTACTGCGCGGGCTCGGCACTCTGCACGCTCATCCTCTTCATTCTCGGTATCGCGCTTCTTCGAAGCCTACGTGGGACGGGTAGCGCCGCCGCCGAAGCTTGAAAAGCGGCTAAAATACCGTATAATCCCGTGACGTGCCTCGCTGCCGAGGCATTTTGCTTTACAGACTCTATGGAAATACGAAACATAGCCATCATAGCCCACGTCGACCACGGCAAGACGACCCTCACCGATGCGCTTTTGACGCAAACGGGAGCGGCCGAAGCGGGTGTCTCGATGGACTCAAACGCGCTCGAACGTGAGCGCGGCATCACTATTTATTCCAAAAATGCGGCCGTCATCTACAAAGACACGAAGATAAATATCGTGGATACACCGGGTCACTCGGATTTCGGCTCGGAAGTCGAACGCGTGCTCCGCTCCATCGATTCAGTGCTCCTCGTCGTTGACGCACAGGAGGGTCCGATGCCGCAGACGCGCTTCGTCCTCAAGAAGTCGCTCGAACTCGGCATCAAACCGATTGTTGTTCTCAATAAAATAGACAAACCCGCCGCAGACCCGGCGCGCGCCGAAGAGCAGGTGCTCGAACTTTTCCTCGAACTCGGCGCATCCGATGAGCAGGCCAACTTCCCGGTCGTGTATGCCATCGGCCGGCAGGGAATCGCCAAGCTCAAACTCACCGATGAATCGAGCGACCTCACCCCGCTTCTCGATGTGATACTCAAACACGTGCAGCCCGCCTCAAAGCCGGGCGACGAAGAGAAGCCGGCCAAGCTCCAGCCGTTCAACCTCGGGTACGACAACTTCCTCGGACGCCTCGCAATCGCGCGCGTCTACGAAGGCGTCCTCAAGACGGGTGATGCGGTATTCGTGAAAAAGCCCGACGGCGAAACGCGCACGGGCAAGATAACGAAAATGTTCACCTTCATGGGTCTCGGTAAGACGGAGGCGACAGAAGTCCGCGCAGGCGACATCGTCATGATTGCGGGACTTCCCGACATCTTCATCGGCGAGACGGTCACGACCGATAAAGACGCCGCGCCGCTTCCGGCCATCGACATCGATGAGCCGACTATTACGGTCAACTTCCTCGTCAACAACTCTCCCTTCGCCGGACGCGAAGGTAAGTTCGTCACATCGCGCCAGATTCGCGACCGTCTCGTGCGCGAACTCGAAATCAACGTCGGTCTCAAGGTGGACTTCCCGTCGGGCGACCTTTTCAAAGTCTCCGGCCGCGGTGAATTGCACATCGCCATTCTGATTGAAAACATGCGCCGCGAAGGATACGAGCTCCAGGTCTCGCAGCCGCAGGTCATCTTCCACGAAGAGGGAGGCCACAAGCTCGAACCGTTCGAGGAGGTCATCGTCGACACGCCGCAGGAGTATCAGGGCGCCATCATCGAGCGGCTCGGTACACGCAAATTTGTCATGACCGACCTTAAGGTGCATGAGAATCAGGTACGACTGATTTTTGAAGGTCCGACACGAGGACTCCTCGGCTACCGCAGCCAGTTCGTGCTCGACACGAAGGGCGAAGGCATCCTTTCCTCACGCGTCATCGGCTTCAAGCCGTACGCCGGAGAAATCAAACGCCGCCAGGTCGGCTCGATGATTGCGATGACCGCCGGCAAGGCGCTCGGCTTCGCTCTGTGGAATCTCCAGGAGCGCGGTGTCATTTACATCGGCCCGGGCGTCGAGGTCTACGAAGGTATGGTTATCGGCAACACTTCAAAAGGCGAAGAAATGACGGTGAACCCGACGAAAGGCAAGCAGCTCACCAACATGCGCTCGAAATCATCCGACGAAGCCATCAACCTCGTGCCTCCTTTTGAACTTTCCATCGAACGCGGTCTCGAAGTCATGGCTGAAGATGAGTACCTCGAAATCACCCCGACATCAGTCCGTCTCAGAAAGCAGGTTTTGGGAGACGTCGACCGCACGAAGTCCCGCCGCTAAATTTGGTACAATCGTGGGATGAAAAAGCCCATGCCCGAAAGTGAGGATGAATGGAAGGAGAATCTGACTCCCGAGCAGTACGCTGTGTTGCGCGAGAAAGGGACGGAGCCGCCCTTCAGCGGTGAGTATGTCCACGAAAAAGCTGACGGCACGTACGCGTGCTTCGCCTGCGGAAATCCCTTGTTTGACTCATCCGCCAAGTTTGATTCCGGTACGGGCTGGCCGTCCTTTGACACCGCATTGCCCGGTGCGATTGAGACGCACCCCGATACCGAGCACGGCATGGTACGGACCGAAATAACGTGCGCACGATGCGGCTCGCACCTCGGGCACGTCTTCGACGACGGCCCGACCCCAACGGGCAAGAGGTATTGCATCAATTCCGTCTGCTTGGATTTAGAAGAGAAGTAGTACTGCGACCGAGCGCCGAGCGAGGGAGTGCCGTAAGCCAGCAGGCGTCGGCGATCAATTCCGTGTGCCTGGATTTGGAAGAGAAGTAGGCTTTCCCCGGGATTGCGCCTTGCCGCATCCGCGGTATCATCCATGGCAATGGACTTCATCAATACGCATTTCAAGCTTATCAGCGCGGCCCTCGGGGTCGTTATCGTCATACTCGCCGTCATTATATTCTCCGGTCTCATGCCGGCATCCGAGAGTGCGGATAGTACAGGACTGCAGGAGCCTGATTCGCAGCAAACAGCTCCCGGGTCGCAGGAGGCATCGCAAGGCGGGACAAAGGGGGAAGGAAAGCTGGCTGACGGCGCACTGAACGGTGCCTGGACTTCAAGCGAAGACGCGAAGCTCGTGCGCACGTTCAACGCCGACGGTACCGTCACGGATACGGTGAAAGGACGTACGACGCCGACTCAAAAAGGCACCTACGCCATCGTGAATCCCTCCACCGTGACGGGCGCGCAGGTCCCTGCGGCCCAGCTGACGGGTCAGATAATTCTGAAAGTCACCTTTCCGGCCGGTACTACCTACTACAGCGTAAATTCGATGTCGCGGACTGCTTTTGAGGCGACCAACGTGAGTGTGTTGAGCGGAAAAAATATCACCTTTACGCGGGTACAGTAGCCGTACTCCGGACCGGATCACTCCATTGCGCGTGCTTCTGTACGCGGTATCATCGGAGCATTATCGGTAACCGAAATCGTATGAATTCGAAAGCAATCATCGCGATACTGGGAGTCATTATTATCGCCGGAGGAGCGTGGATGCTCTTCGGGTCCAAATCAGCGACCGGTACGGACATGACGAAGCAGGATGCCGCCATGCAGCAGCAGGTGACGACGACGGCAGGCTCGAATGCCGCGACCGGCTCGACTGTCACCGGTGTGTGGAAGTCGGACGAGGATGCGAAGTTTGTCCGCGAATTTAAGGCGGACGGTAGCGTCACGGATAGCTATGAAGGAGACGCATCAGCGACGGAGACCGGCACGTTTACTGCAGTGAATCCCGCAGATGCGACGGGTCTTCCGGTACCGGCGGAAAATCTCGCCGGCATGACGGTCATGAAGCTCAGTTTCCCGAAGACGGGAGATTTGTACTTCACTATCAACACGCTGACTGCGACGAAGCTCGAGATGACGAATCTCAGCGGCCGCGGCAACATGCTGATGTTCACCAAGGTGCAGTAAGCGACTGCAGACTCATTACAAAACGGCGCCTCGCGGCGCCGTTTTGTATGCACTCGGCTCTATTGACCGCAATGCCATACAGGCGTTTGCTTATGCGGGGAGCGCATAACAGCAGCGGAGGATAATCCCATGGCGTCACGTGACAAGAGTTCGTGGCAGGGTTTGAAGCGTTTTCTGGAAAGCTCGCTTCTGCGCGAGGACCAGGTCAACGGCATCTTGAGCCGCGCGAATGCGTGCACCGCGCACGGTGTCTTCGCGAAGAGTCGCGTGCCGTACATCTTCGGTCCGGGTCAGGAATCGCTCTCGGCGGAATTCCTCGCCACCTGCGACCAGGGCATCTGCGGCCGCATCACCGACGCAATCGAGGCTGCAGGCTTCGGCCAAAATTACGAGCACGTCGCACAGTCCGTAGCCTCAGGCTGCTGAAGCCGCTCGTGCGCAATCGTTATCAATGTCCCGCTGGCGGGACATTGTGCTTTTAGTACAGACCGGGAATAAATTTATACGGCGATGCTTTCTGATACTGCGCGTACTCGGGATTTGAATACTCCATGAAATTGTCCTCGCGCTCCGAGCGTATCCAGTAGATAAAGAAGTACATCATGATAGCGAGCCACTGCACGCCGGAAGCGAGGCCGACGAGCTCTGTCACGAAAAACATCGAGACCTCGAGCGCGTAGTTGGGGTGACGCACGACGCTGTAAAAGCCGCTCCACCGTACGCCCTTGTCCGCCATGAGGTCGAAGAGAATACCGAGGTTGAATATCGAGAGCATGTAGAGAATGTTGAAGAGAAGGCCGAGCCAGAGCATGAGCTCGTTGAGAGGCCCTCCCGTGATGATCGGGTCGACGCCGGTAAAAGAGGGAATCATCTGCCAGACAACGACGCCCAAGAAGGGGTAGCAGAAGCCGTTGGAGAGCCAGCCGACTACGGAGAAATCCAAATTGCGCATGTACTTGCCCCAGAGAATTGAAATGACCGAGTAGCCGTATCCGATGAGGACGCCGATGACGGTGAACGCCCAGATGGCGTACTTGGCCTGCTCGAAGAGCGCCTCGCGCGTCGGCGCGGGGAATCCGATAGAGACGACCGCGCTCACATCACCCCGCAAAAACATCCAGAGCGTGGATGCAAACGCGTACACGATGACGAGGTGGAGCGCCCAGAGGACGAAGCCGCGACCGAAGGTCTGCTTCCCGGATTGTGCGCCCGTACCCGTGCCGAGCGAGACGGTCGGATACGAAATCAGCCGCCAGAAGCGGAGTATCGGCGAGAGGCCATAGCGGCCGAGGTACACGTAGTAGAACATCGCGATGAGTGCGTAGGCGTAGGGGAGGAGGGCGTCCATCGCGGGGAAGAGGTAGATGTAGTGGAAGAAGACATGCTGCGAGATGTAGCCGGCAACATACGCGAAAAGGTAGAGCGGCATTTTCGCCATAAACCAGACGAACGGGATTCCCGCGAGGATGTTGACCGTCCAGAACACAAATCCGGAGCTGCTTACGCCGGGAGATTTTCTCCGGATGTATTCACCGAGGAGAAGGAACGGCGAGCGCTTCGTGCGCAGGTACAGAGCCGCGTACGCAAGAAGTGCGAGGAATATTACAGCGCCCTCGAGCGCGGTGAGAAGAGTATTTTTGTAGATGGCGGCCTGCGTCGCGAAGATGTACTCGCTCGCCGTGAGTCCGGTGACGTCGCCGATATTGAGCGGCATCGAAATCTGCGAGCGGCCTTCCTCGACTTTGATTATGCGCGCCTGACCGACATTGAGCCTCTCGCGGAAAAGATTCACGACGCCGTCCACCTTCATTCCTTGAATTTCGCCGAGCGAGACGTACGTCGAGCCGTCGTCCGCGCGGGTAACAAGACCGTGCCTCCCGAGCGGCCACTGCATCTGCCCCTCCTGAATCGCGATGCGCGCGGTCTGCGGGGTGACGGTCTCCACCGTCGCCTTACCTATGGGACTCTTCCAATCATGATTGAATCGGTAGAGGGTGACGACATCACCTGCGGCGAGCCCGGACACATCGCCCTCAATTGCGGCGTGGGTCGCGTCGAATGTCTGCACGACGGTGAGATGGCGGGTCGCCATGCCGTGCAGGGGAGCGAGTGCGGCGAGAGCGAAAAAAAGTACAAACGCGACCTCGTAGGACACGCTGCACGCCTTATTGACCCATTTCATACCCGTAGCCTACTAGAGCCCCCCGTTTTCCCAAAATGAAGATTTGTGGGATTATTTTGACATCAATATGCCAGCGCCGATTACTGTTACCATTCAATTTGATACAGCGTTGCAGAAAGTGACGCGGACTGCAGGGCACCCTGTCGTCATGAGTCAAGCAGCATCGTTCGCTTTTTTACTTATGTCGGTTATGGAAGAGTATCCCGACATAATGCGCATGTATCCGCCGGGCACTCTGGCGGTTACGCTCAACGGAAAGCGGCCCGAAACATACAGCCCGCTCTTTGACGGAGACGTCGTCCGCTTCCTTGTCCCAAAAACCGCCTAACCCCTCCCGCTTTCCCAAAATGCCGATTGATGGCCTTATTCTAAGACATCAAAGACTCCTAAAAAGAGAGGTTGCCGCATCAGTACAAGATTAAAACCTTGACACGCCCGCGTGCGTGTCCGGGAGTTTGGAATGTCGTTAGGCGGAAAGTAATCCACAACACATTTCGCTAGCGTTGTCCGGGTCAGCCGGGTATACTCCTTTAAATGGAAGAGTCGAAAACTACGCTAACTTTTGTTGATCTCTTTTCTGGAATCGGCGGCTTCCATCTCGGTATAGAACAAGCCGCAAAAGATTTCGGACTCGACGCGAGGTGTGAGTTGGCCGTAGATATTAACGAAAAGGCCAGAAAGACATACACCACAAACTTTCCGGGAACCAGACTTTTGAATGATGTTACCGATGACTCGGTTAAGAACTCAATTCCGGAAGACGTAGACATCATTTGCGGAGGCTTTCCATGTCAACCATTCAGTCTCGCGGGTAAAAAGTTAGGGATTGCTGATCATCGTGGCACGCTGTTTATTCATATCATTGATATTTTAAGGAGAAAACGACCGAAAGTGGTTTTTTTGGAGAACGTTAGAAATCTTTTAAAAATACAAAACGATGACGGTACGTACGCTATAGATACGATTTTGGCTGCATTGGAAAGTGCCGGTTATCCGGTGCAGGGTACGGTCGACGGTATAGAATGGAAGAATTATCGTGTATATCGAGCCACGGACTTCGGATTGCCGACACACAGGCCACGTGTATATTTCGTGGGATTCAGAAGCGATCTGGCGCAGGGTCAGCGGAAATTTCAAATGCCGGAACCTTCCAGTATCAGCCCGGCGACTTTGGCCAAGTATTTCAGAACGTTATCAAAGGATTGGGATCAAAAAGTCCTTCGGTACGGTTGGCCCAAGCGCGTCGGCGCGACGCTTCGTGTAGGAGGAGTGGGGTCAGGATATAGACAAAATCTCACAATAAGAGACAGACGGAACTGGGACTCATACATTCTTTATGAGAATAATGAGAAAAGACGTAAGCATCACAAAATAACTGTGACCGAGGCGAAAGCCATGATGGGTTTTCCTGTGGACTTCAAGTTTCCTGAGCAAATATCGGATCCGCAGGCAATGAAACAGCTGGGAAACAGTGTTGCGGTCCCCGTAATTAAAGCAGTCGCTGATAGTATTATCAGGACTCTGTATGGCGGATCGGATAACTCCTGAGCAGCGTTCGCGTAACATGGCCGCGGTTAAAAGCCGGGGCAATACCTCTACTGAGTTGGCATTAGCAAGATTCTTCCGCAAGGAGGGAATTACGGGCTGGAGACGGAATAAGAAGGTCTATGGTATCCGTCCGGACTTCGTCCTCCCTGTTAGAAGAATTGCCGTCTTTGTTCACGGTTGTTTTTGGCACGGATGTCCTAAGCATGGGCAGATTCCTAAAACCGCCAAGGCGTTTTGGAGAAAAAAGATTGCAGCAAATATTGCACGTGACCTGCGTCAGAATCAGGAGCTTAAGAGAAACGGTTGGATCACTCTGACAGTATGGGAGCATGAGTTAAAGAAAAGGGACGTCGCCCTCACTGCACTCAAGAGGTCACTTTTTGACAAGGGGGCCTTCTCCCAGCGTAAAATGCAATGCACTTGACCCTTATATAACATATGCTAGCATTTATGTAAGGATTCGTCCTTAAAACATATATATGGCCAAAGATATAAAGAAACTGGAAAAGAGGGAACGATTCCTGCGTATAGCCGAATATAGGGTAAATGACCTTCTGAACCGTATCCGGACGATTTCCAACCTTTCAAATAAGAGCGCGTACTCTTACGAAGAAGAGGACGTTAATAAGATTTTTTCGGCAGCCGAACAAGCCCTTAGGGATGCTAAGGCGCGTTTCCGCACAACTAGCAAACGCAGAGAGTTTAAACTTCGCCAATAAAAATTATGTTGAAATACGAATTTGGCAAATTGGATAACGGAGAGGGTGTTGGTTGGAACGAGCCCACGACGGTAATATTTTCTCATATCTCACGCACTCTAGTGCGGGAGGCCATGCAAAATGTAATTGATGCGACAGTTACATCTCCCGCTATAATTAAGTTCTCTTGCTTTGAATCTCCAGCTAGAGAATTCATTCCGGACGTCGATAATTTGATAAAGATTTATAAAGCCTGTGCAAAAGCAGTTGAAGATAATAAGTATGCAAAGGAGAGATATGAAAGATCGGCAAATATCCTTCAAGAAAACGAGAATATAAAAATCCTCAAGATAAGCGACTATAACACTACGGGCTTGATTGGAGGTGACCGAGAAAAAGGGAAAGGAGGGAGCTTCTATGCTTTTATGCACGCAGTCGGCATCAGTTCCAAAGGTGTTGCTGCGGGCGGGTCGTTCGGTTTGGGCAAGTGGTCACTTTATGCATCATCCGACCTGCGAGCAATCTATGTCGCAAGCAGAACTCCAGAGTCGCATGTCTTCCAGGGTAAATTACGCCTGGTTACGTATACATTAGAT
>JAIOPS010000024.1 GCA_021413775.1 Candidatus Kaiserbacteria bacterium
ATGGGATACGCTCTTATCGCAGGTACTCTGCTTACGTTCGTCATTCTTGTGCTCGCGTTCAATTCTTTCCGTTTTGCCGGTTTCCTTCTGCTGCTCGTACCGCTTTCTCTCATCGGCGTGTTTGCCGGTTTGGCCGCGACCTTCCAGCCGCTTTCCTTCCCGTCCGTCATGGGAGTGATTGCTCTTGCAGGTGTCATTATCAACCATGCGATTATCCTCATGGACGCCATTATCCAGCGTATGAAAATCGGCGAGGCGAGGCCCCTGATAGATATCGTTACGGAGGCGGCCACAACGCGTCTGAGGCCGATTTTTCTCACCACCGTCACCACCGTCATCGGCATGGTTCCGCTCATCTTTGCGCCGGGGCTCTTCGGTCCGCTTGCGCTCGCAATCCTGTTCGGCCTCTCTTTCGCGATGATTCTGACACTCGTACTTATTCCTACGCTCGTCTATCGCTGGCCGGGAAAGGGTCACAACCACACGTGATATAGTCTTGTTCATGGATACGAAAAGGGACATAAAAGGCACAATCGCAATCACGGTGGTCGTCATCGGAATTCTCATCGCCGCGTGGTACGGATTTACGCATCGAACACCGGCCGCACCGGCCGTCGTCGAACCTGCCGATTCGGGCGTCATTACGGCACTTTTCCAGTGCGACGGCGGTAGGGCTGTTCAGGCAAGCTTTGACAACAGCGCGGGCAATGTACGGCTTACTCTCTCTGACGGGCGCGAGCTCACCTTGCCCCATGCCATATCAGCCGACGGCGCACGGTATGCCAACACCGATGAAAGTTTCGTTTTTTGGAACAAGGGGAATACCGCTTTCATTACCGAGATAGGAACAACGACCTACAGCGGGTGCGTAACGCAGCAGTAACATACTGATATGAGCGAACAGGACATACGCGATGAGCGATTGAAGAAGTTGCAGATTCTCGCTGATGCGGGCATGGATGCATATCCCGCCCGCACCGCACGTGATACATCGATAGACAGTTTTCTCGCCTATTTTGAAGACTTCGAAAAGAGCGGGAAAGTCGCTACTCTCGCCGGCAGGTTGATGGCTTTGCGCGGACAGGGCGGCATAATGTTCGGCGACGTTTTTGACGGCACAGGCCGGGTCCAGGCGGTTTTTCAGAAGGATGATATCGCGGATTTTGATTTGTTTGCGGGAACTACAGACAAGGGGGACTTTATTGAAATTCGCGGCATCGCGTATGTCACGAAACGCGGCGAAAAATCACTCAAAGTTGCGTCATGGAAGATGCTTTCGAAGTCATTGCTTCCGATTCCGGACGAATGGTTCGGTCTCAAAGATGAGGAGAAAATACTCCGGGAGAGATACCTTGATATCCTGCTCAACGAGGATGTGCGCGCTATGTTCATGCGACGGGCCCGTTTTTGGAATTCGATGCGTTACTTTCTCATCGAGCGCGGCTTTCTCGAAGTGGAGACACCGGTCCTCGAGTCAACGCCGGGTGGTGCCGATGCGCGACCATTTATAACGCACCACAATGCGCTCGATATCGATGTGTATCTCCGGATTTCCTGCGGCGAACTCTGGCAAAAGAAACTGATGATAGCCGGATTTCCGGCGGTGTTTGAAATCGGCCGGATTTTCCGTAACGAAGGCCAGTCACGCGAGCATGCGCAGGATTACACGCAGATGGAGTTCTACCAGGCGTATGCCGATTTTAAGAGCGGCATGGTTCTTCTACAGGAGCTGTACCGCTTCATTGTGAAGGAAACATACGGGAAATATTCATTTAAAATAGGGGAACATGAGGTTGATTTCGCGGACGAGTGGAAGACGATAGATTTCTGCGATACCCTCGAGCAGCACTACAATATCAATCCCATAACCGCTACGGAGGACGAAGCGGTAGCCGCAGCGGTACAAGCCGGTGTTCTCGGAGACGGTGAGAGGAACAAAGCCCGAGCCATAGATGCGCTTTGGAAGCAGGTGCGCCGCACGATTGCGGGACCGGCGTTTCTTGTCGGGGTGCCGCTGTATCTTTCTCCGCTCGCGAAACGGTCGGAAGACAACAAAAATATCACTGAACGCATCCAAATCATCATTGCAGGTAGTGAGATGGGCAACGGCTATTCGGAGCTCAACGACCCGCAAGACCAGCGTGCGCGTTTTGAGGAGCAGCAGAAGATGCGCGATGCCGGAGATGATGAGGCGCAACGGCTCGATACGGAATACGTCCGGGCAATGGAGTACGGAATGCCGCCGGCGTTCGGCTTCGGAGTTTCGGAGCGCCTGTTCTCATTTCTGGAAAACAGACCGATTCACGAAGCGCAGATATTCCCGCTTCTTCGACCGAAGCTTTGACTCGGACGAGACTTACCGGCCGCGAGGTGAGCCGGAGGGTCGGATTTGCACGGATGTTGCGGTTACGGAGCCGTCGCTGTTGGGTGTACCCGCAACCATAACGGACTGACCGACATTCAGGTCCCCGGTTGTTCCCTGGACGGTTTTATCTACCTCCGTGGAGGGATTCACAAGTACGATACGAGAACCCGTCGATGTACCGTTCGTCGAGGTTGCATTGGCAGCGCTGAGCTGAACGGTTATTGAGGATGCATCCTTTGAGATGATTGTACCGAATACGGCACCGGAATTCGCCGCTCTTGCTCCCGTTCGTGTTGCAAATGTGCCTGATCCTGCAAAACGCTGCCCGGCGCCGCTCTGCAAAGAAGAATTCGCCCCGGATTTCCCGGCGAAATATCCTATGCCGCAAAACACGACGGCTGTGCAGGCGATAATTGCGATAGTTTTGTTATTCATGCTGATATTTTTATCTGATAACTCATTGCAACCCTCCGGATTACTCGTACCTGAGCGCATCGATAGGGTTCAGAGCGGCCGCCCGGCGGGCAGGATACCAGCCGAATATAATACCGATACATGCTGATACGCCGAATGCGAGTGCTACCGCGGAAGGAGAAATGCTTGTTTTAATAAGACCGGTGGCATTCACCCCGAGTGATATAGCTGAGCCGAGCAGAATGCCGATAATGCCTCCGACTACGGTAAGTGCGACAGCTTCAGAGAGAAACTGCATACTGATGTCGCGCCGCTTTGCGCCGATTGCTTTACGCAATCCGATTTCCTTTGTCCGTTCCGTCACGGTCGTAAGCATCATATTCATGATTCCGATTCCTCCCACGAGTAGGGATATGCCGGCGATAGCGCCCAAAAGAAGCGTAAGAGTCCCCGTAATTGAAGACGCGCTGGCGAGTATGTCCGCCTGGTTGAGAACGCTGAAATCCGCTTCCGTGGGGTCAGGTATGTGATGTCTGTCCAGAAGAAGCGTCGTAATGTCCTCCTGTACCTGCGTCATCGCCTCCGCATCCGTCGCCTGAACATCGATAGAGGTCAGATACTGGTTGCCTGAAAGGAAACGTGCCGCGCTCTGGGAGGGGATGTAGATAATGTCGTCCTGGTTCGTGAACCCGGTGCCGCCCTTCGCCTCGGTAATACCGATAATCTTAAACTCAATTCCTTTTATGCGGATGGTCTGCCCGATAACATCGGTGGCGTTTTCTCCGAAGAGGTCATCGCGCGCCGTGGGGCCGAGCACGGCGACTTTTGCAAGCGAGGAATTTTGCACGTCGGAAAAAAATGTTCCTTCTGCTAAAAGAACGTTACGGATGGACGGGTACGAGCCGGTGACGCCATCCACGGTCGTGTTCGTATTCGTTCCTTTTGCGGTAATTTGGTATCTGCCCGATATTTCGCTCGCGACATATGCGATGTTCTGGACGGTATTTGCTATCGCATCCGCGTCCGCCTGAACGAGCGTGCGTGCGCCGCCGCGACCGCCGGAGACACCGAATGAGCCGGCACCGCGCTGTGCACCCGGGCTTATCATCAGGAGGTTTGAGCCGAGCGACTGAATACTCGACTGAATCGTGCTTGTCGCGCCCTGTCCGATGGAGACGAGTGCGATGACGGAAGAGATGCCGATGACGATACCGAGCACGGTAAGACTCGACCGCATTTTGTTCGCGTTCAACGCAACGTATGTTTCTTCCAGTGTGTCGCTAAGCTTCATGGTGTCTTGCATTACGACGGGGATGTGTCCGGGCGTCCGAAACGATAAGTCCGTCACGGAGATGAATGATGCGTTGTGCATGTTCGGCCACGTCGCTTTCGTGGGTGATGAGGATAATGGTCCGGCCGTGCTCTTCGTTCAATCGCTGGAATGTGCCGAGAACAATTTCGCCGGTTTTCGTATCAAGATTTCCCGTCGGTTCGTCGGCAAGAATGAGCGCGGGGTCGTTCACAAGCGCACGTGCGATTGCCACCCGCTGAATCTGACCGCCTGAGAGCTGGTTACTCTTATGGTCGAAGTGAGTTTCCGTCATACCGGCGGCAAGTAGCGCCGTTTTCGCGCGTGTAACTCTCTCGTCCGGCGCGACGTCCGCGTACACGAGCGGGAGGACGACATTCCGCACGACGCTCGTACGGGGCAGGAGATTAAATGCCTGAAATACAAAACCGATTTTTTCGCGTCTGATGTCGGCGAGCTCTTCGTCCGAAAGTTTGGAGACGTCATTGCCGTCGAGAAGATATTCACCGGACGACGGAGTGTCGAGGCAGCCGAGAATATGCATGAGTGTCGATTTACCTGAGCCTGACGGACCCATGATGGCGACGAATTCGCCGTCCTCAATATCGAACGAAACGCCCTTGAGAGCTTGAAACGCGGTATCACCTGAGCCGTACGTCTTGGTTATGTTACGGATTGCGAGCATGGTGTTAGAGCCCGCGTATCCCTCCGATACCTCCGCGTGCTGCGGGTGTTGTTTTGCCGGCAGCTGCTGCGGACGTTGCACTTTGTCCCGTTTGGGACCGTAGTACGACCTGTTCTCCCTCGGCAAGACCGCTTAGTATTTCCGCACTCGTGTCATCTGTTATGCCGACGGTTACGGGAACATTCTCCGGAGCAGATTTCATTTCGACGCCCTGTGAACCCGCACTCTGGATGAGAGATTCCGCTACGGGAGGATTAAATATGAGTACGTAACTCTGTCCGTTCTGGGATTTAATGGCGCTCGTCGGCACGGTGAGCACGTCCTGCCGCACGGCGGTCTGTATCGTAGCGTTCGCCGTCATGCCGGGCTTCACGCGTGCATCTTGGGTATCAAAGGCGATTTTGACCGTGTAGGTGACGACACCCTGTGTGACCGTCCCGATGGTGTCCATCGAGGCAATTTCACCGGTTATCGAAAGACCGTCTATCGCGTCGAATGTCAGTGTCGCTTTCTGTCCTACAGCTACCTTGGCGGCGTCCACTTCGTTGAGCGCAAGCTCCGCAATCTGCTGCTTCGTCACGATTGTGGCGGCGGCAGTACCGGAGGAAACAGTATCACCTTTATGAATACTGAGTTTCGCTATGGTGCCTGCGAAGGGGGCACGTACGGTGTAGTTTGCGAGAGTGTTCCGGGCGTCCGTGAGCGCGTTTTCGCGCTGCGTTACGGTCAGTTGAGAGGACTGAACGTCAAGCGGGTCAGTTCCGGCTTTCAGCTTATCCAATTGTGCCTGATCCTCCTCAATCGTTCTCTTTGAATCACTGATAGCCTGTTTCGAATCCTTTACTGTCTGCAGAGACGATTGAAGTGACGAAATATGCGTGTTCGTCGTGGTTGTGTAGGTGTTAATGTTCGCAAGGTGAGTGGCGGCTACAGCTGGAGGATTCGTATTGACGAGTAAGTCTTCGTAGACGCGGATGATGTTGTTCATTGCCTTCAGAGCATCGGACGTTTTCGTTACAGAATCAGTCGTCTTCGTAATCATCGTCTCGAGTGCGGCCGGGCTCGCGGTACGGTCCGTCGACTTATAGAGAGTGAAGGCTGCATCGTACGCCGTCTTCGCGGCGTTGTATTTCGCCTGAACATCGGCACTGAGAGCATCACCGGAAGTGTCATTCCGCAGCTTGTCGATTTTATCCGCATAAAAAGCGATATTCCACTGCGAGCTGCCGCCCAAGCCGCTTTCGTAACCGAACACAATATTTTTCAGTCCGGTAACTACAGTCGGCATATCCGTAAAAGTGTTGGCGACATCCGTAAATCCGTCATCGTACGCTGTTGCAAGAGAGTCCTCCGCGGACTGTTGAGATTCCTGCGCTTTCGCAATTGAATTCTGCGCCTGCGTCACAGACAATGCGTCAGCGGGTTGCCGGAGTTTTTGCAGCGCGATGTTTGCCGAATCCAGCGACGTTTGCGCGTCGCGCACTGCTTTTTGCGCGTCGGTTGAGTCTATGTACGCAATCGCAGCGCCTGCAGCGACGTATTGCCCTTCGGCGGCGGCAAGTGAAATAATCTGTCCGCCGGCTCTCGGCTGAATATCAACCTGATTTGACGCCGATACCTGACCCGAGCCTGTCACAGTGGAAATGACCGTCGCTTTCTTTACGGTACCGAGTATGTACCGTACGGGCTGCGATGACGCGTGGACTTTTGCATAGGCCATATAGCCGCCCCCAAGCATCAAAATGACGGCTACGGAGCTGAGAATAGTATGGGTTCGCGCATACGCGACGACCCTAAATAGCTGATTTTTCATAGGGATTGTGTGAGTTCACCATAATACAGCCCTGTGAGCCTCTTTATTACAGGCTTTTCTTCGCGAGACACTTATCGCACAGGCATCCCCGGGGCTTGATATGCTCGTCAAAGTATTCCGTGTCGTAATCGTAGGTAAGTTCTTCGCCCTCCCGTATACGGCGCTTTGCAAAGATGTAGATACGTCGTTTTTTTAATTCCACTTCGCAGTTCGGCGCACAAGAATGGTTGATGAATCGTGCGCGGTTACCGGGGATGTTGCCGTCAATCATAGATGAGCGACCGGTCCAAAAAAGGTATTTGCCGGAATTTGCGCGCATTTGTTCGACCGAGGTCGGTTTGCCGGTGTACTCAATGATGCATGAGCCCTTCGGAATCATTTCGCCCGCAAACATGCCCCGCCCCGCCCGTGACCTTTTGACCAAAAGCTTGAAATCTTTTGGCGTAAAACTGCGTCTCACTTGTTTCATCAACATAACGTACCATTCTTTTCGCCGTTGCCAACGTATACAATGTCATTATGAACGACGCGGAGTTTGAACAGCTTGTGGTAGAGGGGTACGATCGTCTCCCCGAATGGGTCCGGGCAAAAATACAGAATGTTGCGCTGCTGATTGAGTACGAACCCTCCGCCGAAGACAGGCGTCTCCAGGGTTTGCGCGATGACGAAACGCTCCTCGGTCTCTATAAGGGCATACCGCTCTCTGAGCGAGGAGAGATGTACGGAGTCGGCATGACTCTGCCCGACACTATCACCGTATACAAAGAACCGACCCTCGATTACGCAGATGAAGAGTGTCCAGCCGAAGAATCGGACGAGACCTACAAAGAGCACGTGCGCCGCATTGTGGCGGAAACGGTCTGGCACGAGTTCGCGCATCACTTCGGTATGGACGAGCACGAGGTGCGGCACAGGGAGGCCGAGCGGGATACACGGTAAATTTGCTATAGTAACCACATGAAATTTGCAAAAATTCCGTCTACGGATATAGAAGTGTCTAAAATATGTATAGGCACGATGAACTGGGGCCAACAAAATAATGAAGCGGAAGCGCATGAACAGTTGGACGCCGCAATATCGCTCGGAGTCAACTTTATCGACACCGCGGAGGTGTACCCGGTCCCGCCGGTACGCGAAAAGCAGGGGATTACGGAGGAATACGTCGGCGCGTGGCTCAAAAAGCAGGGCAATCGCAAGGATTTGATTATCGCGAGCAAAGTATCCGGCATTTTCCAATCGGCGTTTATCGGACGACGCGAAGCGGCAGATAAGGGCCTCACGCGCGAAAACATTTTGAAAGCGGTTGACGGCACGCTTGAACGACTCGGGGTGGATTATGTGGACCTGTATCAAGTGCACGTGCCCGACCGCAAAACGAATAATTTTAATGTGCGCGGTGTGGAATCACTGGCAGAAGAGACGGTTCCGTCAATCGAAGAAACGCTCGGTGCCCTCGGCGAACTCGTCAAAAACGGAAAAGTACGGTATGTGGGGGTATCGAATGAATCGCCGTGGGGTTTGAATGAGTATTTGCGTCTGTCCCGCGAGAAAGGACTGCCGCGCGTCGTTACGATTCAAAATCAGTACTCGCTTACGAATCGCACGTTTGAAATCGGTCTTTCGGAAATTGCACTGCGCGAAAATATCGGCCTGCTTCCGTATTCACCCCTCAGTCACGGCGTCCTCTCGGGAAAGTATCTCGGCGGTGCGACTCCTCCCGTCGCCCGATTCACTATTTATGAACGTAACAAGGAGCGCTACAACGCACCGCACATTCAGCCGGCCATCACTGCCTATGTGAACCTCGCGGAGAAGTACGGGCTGAATCCCTCACAAATGGCCCTCGCTTTCGTGAACGACCGTGCATTTACGACATCCACTATTATCGGCACGACCAGTGTGGAGCAGGTTAAAACGGATGTGGCGAGCGCGGACATTACGCTCTCGCCGGAGATACTCGCTGAAATCAAGGAGATTTACACGACTATGCCCGACCCGCAGTGCTAGCGGCGTTCCGTGCTATATTTTCGACATGAAGCTTTCTGAGGTTTTGCGGGAGCGCGGGTACGTGCATCAGCACTCCTCCGCTACACTCGAGGAAATTACCGACGGTCCGAAACGAATGGTGTATCTGGGCATCGACCCGTCTGCTGATTCGCTGCACGTAGGCAATCTCGTTGGGCTCCTCGTCCTGAGGCGCTTTCTTGAGGACGGGCACAAGGTGATTCTTCTCACCGGCGGAGGCACGGGCATGATAGGAGACCCGGGCGGGAAAAGTGAAGAGCGAAATCTTCTTGACGAAGAAACGATTCAGCGCAAT